>NZ_FRDI01000004.1:0-99142 GCF_900143255.1 Desulfovibrio litoralis DSM 11393 | reverse complement strand
AAAGCATAGTGGGGAAAGAAAATGTTATAATAAAAATGTAATTTTATTATAGGTACATGAGATGACAAAAAAGGTTTATTTCGTGAAAGTAAAATTACAAAAGCAATATTTTTTGAAATATATAATTAAATTATACTTCATCTTTAAACCTCTATGCTCCCACGAAATAAATCTTGTTGGTCGTCTCCGACGGGCACGGGGAAAATGTTTTCCCCTTTGCATTCCCCCCATAAGGGGCTAATCGCCCCTTAACCCCATACACGCATCACGCATTAGTTGATGCCTAATCGGCATCAAAAGTTTGAACGCACATTGGTTCCTTTTAATGACTATTATAAACACAATTTTCTTTATAAAAACCAAGCTAACATCTTATATTTTAAGACAAAACCCTCTCTAACGTTATCTAAACCCTATTTATTTTACTCTCGTGAAATTAACTTTGTAAAAACGTTAGTTTTTGAATAGGCTATAAAAAAATAATTTATTTAAAGCTATCTATCAAAATGTGTTGGAATGTTAGCCTTAAACAGAGCAATATACTAAAAAAATGATCTTTATTTTTTTCAGTTTAATTTAAGATAAACGCATTTTAAAATCTTCATATCCAAAAGTACGAATTATCTTAAGGCTCGCATCTTCTTTTAACAAGGTAATATCAGGCAAACCCAAACCATTAAAAGTAGTCGTTTTGACCATGCTGTAATGTGCCATATCTAAAAAGTAAAGGCTCATTCCCGGCGTTAAAGGCTCATCAAAACTATACTCGCCTATCACATCACCGGCAAGGCATGACTTCCCCGCTAAGCGATAAAGATATTTTTTTACGTTAGTTCCGCCGTCTGCGTCTCCCGCTCCAAAAATATTGGGGCGATATGGCATTTCAAGCACATCAGGCATATGAGTAGGAGCAGAGCTATCTAAAATAGCAATAGGCAGATCGGCCTGAACAACATCTAAAACCGTTGTTTTAAAAACCCCTGTGTTTAAAGCGACCGCTTCTCCCGGTTCTAAATATACCTGTAACTTATATTTATTTTGAATTCGCTCAATACAACGACATAAAAGGTCAACATCATAATCTTCTCTGGTGATATGATGTCCACCACCAAAATTAAGCCATTTTAATCCCTTAAAATACTTAGAAAAATTTTGTTCAACGATATCAAGAGTTCTCGCCAAAGCATCACTGTTTTGTTCACACAAAGTATGAAAATGTAAACCGCTTATCCCCGACAACCCAAAATCTTTTACGCCTTTCTCAAAATCTTTTAAACGAATACCCAAACGAGAGCCAACGGAACAAGGGTTATAAATAGCAACCGCTCCCTCAGAATGTTCCGGATTAATACGCAAACCAATTTCAATATCTTTCTTTTGTTGTTCTAACAAAGGTTTAAATTTTTGCCACTGATTAAACGAGTTAAACAATAAATGATCAACTATCGGCAACAAGGTTTGCACATCACTATCGCTGTAAGCGGCGGCAAAAGCATGAACTTCTTTACCAAACTCTTCACGTCCTAAAATAGCCTCATTGGGCGAGCTGGCACAAACTCCATGCAAAACATTTTGCAATAGAGGAAAGACGCTCCACATTGCAAAACCTTTAAGAGCCAAAAGTATTTTTGCCCCTGTTCTGTCTTGAATGTTTTTCAACATCTCCAAATTGCGTTTTAATAAAGTTTCACTCACGATAAAACTTGGGCTTGGTGCTTCTTTTAAACTTTGAGCATTCCAAGGAGACGGAAAGTTATCGACCAAAAGAGAACTATCTTTTTTTAACATAATTATATTCACCAAAAAATACTTGATCCAAACAAGCTGATTTTAAACATTAAAAAAGATTAACAACCTAAACAAAAAGTGTCAGGGTTATTAAAAAGTTATTTAACTCAAAGATATTTTTTTATTTTATAAAACCTTTAAAAGCGTAAACAAGAGTGTTGTCGCCTTGAATTAAAGTAAGTCTATCTTTTTGCATGGTAATTTTTGCACCTGATGCAAGCATTTGAAAAAATTTAGACTCTAAATCCATTAATCCGGATTCTGCACAAAACATATTGGTCGACATTAACTGTTTCGCTGTTAAAACACTATCCTTTAGCTCGGCCTGACCGAAAAAACGATTGCAAATACCACCAAAAATTCCAAGATTTTCATCAAACTCAAGAGTCGGAGCTTTTTCTATTTTTATTTCTTTACCATTGACACTAACCAAGGCAAAGCTACGTTTTGAGAGTTTTTGTTTATCCAATACATATCCCTGGTTTTGAGTAGAAGCACAAGAGACAAGAAAAACAGACACTAACATCACACTTAGCAAAGAAAGATACTTTTTCATCATTATTCACCTCAATAAGATATTTTTTATACAATAACTTATTTATAATTTTATTCAAACAAGAAAAAACCGTTATAACTCTTAAATTATAACGGTTAAAAAATAAACAAAAATAATCAAACTTATTCGCTTTTTTCACCGCGATAGGCAGCCTCGTCAATAATCCAACACAAACTTCCGTTATAAGGACGCACCATTTGAGCCGGCAAAACAGGTTCTTTCATTAAGTTTAAGGCTGTTTCCAATACATGATATTTTTTCTTGCCTGATGCTAAAAAGATACAACAACGTGAATTGTTTAAAAGCTCAAGCGTCATTGTCAAACGGGCTTTATGTAGCGAGGGAACATATTGGTCAACAATCAGTCTGTTTTTAATTTTCAACCCCGGCATATTGGGATATAAAGAGGCAACATGCCCGTCTTCCCCTACTCCGAGGATAACACAATCAAAACGTGGAATTTCATCGCCCGTACAATTAAAATGTTCTTTAAGCATGTTTTCATAATCTAACGCTGCTTTTACTGGGTCTTCTTCTCCGCGCATACGATATATTTTTATCGAGCTGATATTACTCAACAACTCAGCTTTAGCCCGTCTATAATTACTCTGTTCATGATCAGGACCGTAACAGCGTTCATCAACCCAATAGATAGCCGTTTTATCCCAATTAATACGCTTACGCCAAGCCGAAGAGCTTAAAAGACGAAAAAGAGGTAAGGGAGTGCTTCCACCAGATAAGGCTATATTAAAAATACCCCTTTCTTTAATCGCTTCAACACTTTTGGCTTCTATAAGTTCAGCCGCCTGCTCTGCCATTTTCTCGGTATCTTCCGCAACATATAACGCTAATTGAGTTTTACGAATCATAATTATTACACCTTAAATACATAAATTAAACAGCTAAAACGATCCAAAGAAGGCTATTGAACCTCGTCTGCAAACTCTACGGCAATAAGAGAAAACTTATCTTGTATCGCAATAAAAGCATCAACAACATCAGGGTCAAAGTGAGTTCCTTTGCCATTTACGATAATTTCTTTCGCCTGTTCATGACTCATTGCTTCTTTATAAACACGTTTTGACATTAAAGCATCATACACATCGGCAATTGCCATTAAGCGAGCGGAAATAGGAATTTCGTCTCCTTTTAAGCCTTGCGGGTAACCGGAACCGTCCCACTTTTCGTGGTGTGAATAAGCTATTTCTCTGGCAATACTTAAAAAGCTTTCCGGAGAACCAAGGTTATTTTCAGCCTCAAGGATTGTATTATGCCCATAAATCGTATGTTTTTTCATAATCTCAAACTCTTCTTCAGTGAGTTTTCCGGGCTTTAATAAAATTCTATCAGGGACTCCGACCTTACCAATATCGTGAAGAGGTGCAGATTTTTTGAGTAGCTCTACGGTCTTTTTATCAAGATAAGCCGAAAAACGCGGATGTTCTTGAAGATGAGCCGCCATTTCTCGCACATAGTTTTGAGTTCTGCGAATATGAAAACCTGTCTCATTATCTCTGGTTTCGGCTAATGACGCCATTGCGATAATAATAACATCTTGCAAAGAAGCAAGTTGTTGAGTTCTTTGGTCAACTTGCTTTTCTAAAATTTCATTTTGTCTTTCTAAAAAGCTGCGAGCATCTTTTAAAGTCAATTGAGTATGAACTCTGGCAAGCAGTATAGGCGGGCTGATAGGCTTTGTAATATAATCAACAGCCCCAAGCTCAAACCCTTTAGTTTCGTCATCTTCTTGATTTTTAGCAGTCAAAAAGATAACAGGAATATCTTTTGTAGCCGGATTAGCTTTTAGTTGACGACAAACTTCATAACCGTCCATCTCTGGCATCATAATATCAAGCAAAATCAAATCAGGATGAGGTTCGGCAAAAGCAATTTTCAAGGCTTTTTGTCCGTTGGTAGCAACCTTATTTCTGTATTGTCCACCTAAAAGAGAACACAAGAGAGTAATATTGTCTGGCGTATCATCAACCAACAACAAAGTCGGTTTAGAATCAATATTTTCCACAACAGCTCCTAATTAATAACGAAGAAAAGACATAATCATAGTTAAATCATAGTCTATCTTGGGTTATTGTCAATATATTTTCTAAATAAAACATAACATCTTATTTATTTATTTGACTTTTAAATAAATCATAACATATTTATCAAATACTAGAGCGAAAGGTCAAGCTATATATATTTACTCTATAAAAATTTTTATTCCAATACCAATTAAAACAAGCCCGCCAACAACTTCAGCTTTTTTACCTATAGATTCAAAATTTCCTATAATCTTACCTAAGTGTAAACCAAGAGCGGTAAACAACAAACAAACAACCCCGATTATAAAAGACGGAAACCAAATATCAACACCAATAACAGCTAAAGATAAACCCACCGCCAAAGCGTCTATACTGGTCGCAATAGAAAGCATAACCAAACGAGAGCCACAAGTATTGTCAAGGGTACATTCCGTTTCATCATCTTTTTTCAAAGCTTCATAAATCATTTTAACACCAACAAAAGTCAATAAACTAAAGGCAATCCAATGATCAAAACTTTCTATTAAATGGTGAATGCGTACCCCGACAAACCAACCAATAATTGGCATAACCGCTTGAAATCCGCCAAAAAACAAAGACATTCTGATAGTTTGATTTGCGTTAACACATTTCAACTGAATCCCTGTGGCGATTGCAACAGCAAAGGCATCTAACGCTAAGGCGATCGCAATTGTAATTATTTCTATTATAGACATATTTTTTATAATTAAGGTTAAGAGTGAATCAAATAGCAAAGGCGAAGAGCCAACAATTCAGCATCTTCGCCATATTATATTTGCTTTATTTATTTTAACTGCGTCTATCGCCAAAAATACGCAATAAAAATAAAAACAAGTTAATGAAATCAAGGTATAATGTTAAAGCCCCCAAAATCATACCTTTTTGAACGGCATTAGCATCATTATGATTCAAAGCTTCACCCATTTGGCGAATCTTTTGAACATCATAGGCGGTTAAAGCCACAAAGATTAAAACACCAAGAATATTAATAACCAAAGAGGCTATTGCGTTTGAAAAAAAGAACACATTGATAAGCGAAGCAATAATTATCCCGATTAAGGCCATAAACGCCATGCTTCCAATAGAAGTCAAATCTTTTTTGGTTACATAACCATAAACGCTCATAACACCAAAGGTTGCCGCCGCACTCACAAAAGCTTGTGCGATAGATTCACCCGTATAAATAACCGCTATCATAGACAAGGTCAGACCGTTTAAACCGCTATAAAGTAAAAACAGGGCAACAGCGGTTGCACCGGACAATCGGTTAATAGCACCGGAAATCGCCATTACAAGACCAAATTGAGCAATAATTAAACCCCAAAACATAATCTGATTGCCAAAAACAAGTTCAGACAAAGCTCGATTATTGAGCGTCATATAGGCCGCAGCAGCCGTAAACACAAGCCCAAGGGTCATCCACAAAAAAACACCACGTATAAAAACAGTGTTAACATATTCTATCGCTTGAGATTGAGGGCGTTGAACGCCTTCGGGTCTTCCAAACTGAGACATAATATACTCCTTTACAAATCTAATAACTAGATTGTTGACTCTCTACCTAAATATTCGTTACTGCGAGTATCAACTTTAACCATATCACCAATATTAACAAAAATAGGCACTTGAATGCTTATTCCTGTTTCCAAAGTTGCCGGTTTGGTAACGTTGTTGACAGTATCGCCTTTAACACCGGGTTCTGTGTCTACTATTTTTAAGATTAAAGAAACAGGAAGCTCAAGGTCAAGAGGTCTACCTTGATATGTAAGGATCTCAACTTCTTGACTTTCTTTTAAATAACCGGCCTTTGAAGCAAGCACTTCTTGAGCAATATTAATTTGTTCATAGCTTTCAAGATCCATAAATATAAGGTCTGTACCTTCACGATATAAATATTGCATTTTACGAGTTTCAAGGTCTGGGCGTTCAACTTTTTCACCGGAACGAAAAGTAATTTCTTGAATGCGTCCATTAAGGATATTACGTAACTTAGTACGCATCATCGCACCGCCCTTACCCGGTTTAAAATGTTGAAAATCTATAATTTCATACGGAATTTTTTCAACTTCAATCTTTAAGCCTTTCTTAAAATCAGTAGTAGAATACATTAATCCTCCAAATTTATGTGATAAATTTATTTATATAGTTTTAAAAACAATACAAACATAAAAAACAATAGGAATATTTTATTTAGGTTTGTTTTCTAAATAGTCAAACAAAGCCCTAACGGCCAGAGCATAACTATTAATTCCAAAACCTGAAATAATGCCAATAACTTGAGTTGCCATATAACTTTGCCTGCGAATTTCCTCTTTGCGTGCAAAAACATTACTGATATGAACTTCCACGCAAGGAATTTTTATCCAAGCCAAACAATCGGCTAAAGCAAGGCTCGTATGTGTATAAGCCCCGGCGTTAAAAGCAACACCGTCAACTTTATCTTTCTTTGCCTGTTCTAAACGGTCAATCAAAGCACCTTCGCTGTTTGACTGAAAAAATTCAAGCTGTATTTTAGCAAAATCACAGCACATTACTCTTTGTATCAAAGCAGGAACTTGATCAAGCCCTTGTTTCCCATAAATCTCAGGCTCTCTCACGCCCAAAGCTCCAAGATTCGGCCCGTTTAAAATCAATATTTTATACATAATAATAAATAATAAATAAAGTAAGTTACATGATTAAAAGATAACTAATTAACTTGGTTTTGGGTTTTATTTGCCTGCCAAGCCTTAATATTTTCAGCAACAGTCTTTAAAAGCTTGTTTAAGGCAATATCAGTCGCCCAAGCAAGATGAGGCGTTAAAATACAATTAGTTGCACCAACTAAAGGATTATCTATTGAAGGCGGTTCAACGCTTAAAACATCTAAACCGGCCCCCCATATTTTACCAGTGCGTAAAGCTAAAGCCAAATCTTGTTCATTAATTAAAGGGCCACGAGAAGTATTAATAATAATAGCACTCGCCTTCATTTTATTAATTAAACTTGCGTTAACAAACCCTCTATTACTGTCGTTTAAAGGACAACTCAAGGCGACTATGTCTGATTTTGCAAACAATTCGTCAAGTTCTGCATAAGCAAAATTTTCATAATTGGTAGGAGTTTTTTGGCGAGGTGAATAAGCCAGAATGTTCATTTCAAAACCATTGGCGGCTTTGGCAATTTTTTTACCAATATGTCCAAACCCCACTATTCCGATTGTTTGTCCATTTAAAGCCCTTTGAGGAGTATGCCAATAAAACGGGGCTTCAGAGCGTTCCCAACACCCAACCTGAACGCTTTGATTATGATATTCAACTCGGCGATATAAAGCAAAAATCAAAGAAAAAACATGTTGTGCTACTGATTCACTTGAATAATCAGGAACATTACAAACAGGAATACCTCTTGCTTTTGCCGCATTAATATCTACAACATCAAAGCCAGTGGAAATCATACCGATATATTTTAAGTTTGGTAAGGCGTTAATCATGTCTGCGTTTAACTTTGTTTTATTAGTCAACAAAATTTCCGCATCTTTTGCCCTTTCCAAAACTTGTTCGGGCGTAGTTTTCGGATATAAAGAAACTTGACCACAAGCTTGTAGTGCTTCAAAAGCTTCGGGTTTAAGCGGATTTATATCTAAGACAACGATATTCATATTTATATTCCTTATTTTTATGTTTAAGGTGTTCAATCGTTTTTACATTTACATCGAAAAGCAACTTTAACGCAAATAAAAGTTAACGGCAAACGCCAAACTAATAAGCCACATTATCAAACTTACCTCTTTTATTCTTCCCGAACAAGCCTTTAAAAGCGTATAACTGATAAACCCAAAGCCAAAACCACTGGCAATACTGTAAGTTAGAGGCATCATAATAATAGTCATAAAAGCAGGAAAAGTTTCAGTAAAATCATCAAACTTAATATGTGTTATTTCCATTAACATATAAGCCCCGATAATAATTAAAGCGGGAGCAGTAGCAAAAGCCGGAACAACTCCAATCAGCGGTGCAAAAATCAATGAAAACGCAAACAAGATCGCAACAACAATGGCGACAAGCCCTGTTCTTCCACCTTCCGCAACACCGGCAGCACTCTCAACATAAGAGGTTACAGTCGAAGTTCCGATTAAACTGCTGGCGATAGTGCCTGTTGCATCAGAAATTAAGGCTCTATCAAGGTTTTCAATATGCCCGTCTTTATCTATCATATTAGCTTTACTGCTAACGCCAATCAAAGTACCCACATTGTCAAAAAGCTCAACAATAGTCATAGTAAAAAGTATTGAAAAAATTCCATAATTTAAAGCACCCATTATATCAAGCTGTAAAAAAACCGGGGCTAAACTCGGCAAATTAAAACTCAATATTTGGTCTAAACTTTGCGGAACAGCAACATCACCAAAGGCCATACCTAAGATAGTTGTTGTTAAAATTCCGCACAAAATCGCACCCTTAAATTGCACACTGATTAAAATAGCCGTTACCAACAAGCCAATACAAGTTAAGATAGGTTTAATGTCAGACATATGACCTAAACTTACAAAAGTATTTGGGTTACTGACTACAATTCCGGCATTTTGTAAGCCGATAAAAGAAATAAAAAGACCAATTCCAACCACAATCGCACTTTTCAAACTGCGAGGAACCGATTCAATAATAATTTTTCGAATATTTGTAACCGTCAATAAGATAAAAATTACTCCCGAAAGAAAAACCGCCCCAAGAGCTACCTGCCAAGGTAAGCCGAGTTTTCCGCAAACATAATAAGCAAAAAACGCATTTAGCCCCATTCCCGGAGCAACGGCAATAGGGAAATTAGCCCACAACCCCATTAAAAGAGAGGCAAAAATTGTGGCATAAATAGTGGCGGCAATTGCGGCTTCTTTTGGCATTCCCGCATCATGCATAATATTGGGGTTTACAAAAATAATATAAGAAACCGCCATAAAAGTAGTAACCCCGGCTAAAATTTCTGTTTTAACCGTACTGCCTTTTTTTGAAATAGAAAAAAACTTGTCTAAAAAACTACTTTGAGCACTCATAGCTGTTGGTACCTTTGATCTTTTAATTTTTTTTTGTTTTTTGAAATTATGATTTATGCCTATTCTAATATTAACATCATTGAAAATCACGAATAAAAGAGTTTAATTTATTTGAAATAGTTATAGTATTCATTATTGGAATCCATAAAGACTTGTTGCCATGCCAAAAGCATTTATTAATTATAGGATCTGAACCATCAGCATGAATGTCATTAAATGTATATTCTATAAAAGTTATATCGTTATTTATATTTTTTACAAAATAACCACTGAGTTCTGTAGAATGCCTAATATTTAAAAGAACACACGGCACTTTATACATTTCATAAACAGAAGTTATAAAAGACAATAATGATTCCTCAGAATCTTGTCTATTACATACAAACAACACTTTATCTGATAACAATATACACTTTTGCATTCGCCTGAATCTACGTTCCATGTTTTTATGAAACGATTCTAGTTCATCATTAATGCTATTTGCTTGAGAAAAGTCATGTAAAGAAATCATGCCAGTAGTCTTGTCTCGAATATGTCTATCTTGAGATTCTTTTGGTGGAGTAATATCTTCTACATCAACAAAAAAACTATTAAATTCTGTTTTAAAGAGATCTAAAACAGAATTCAATGAATAACGATACATCCAATCTAATGGGTTAGTGCATTGCCTTAAACCAGCTTCTCGCAAATAAAATGCTGTCCTACAAGCACTACCTACACTAACAACAAAATCCACTGCAAAATATTTCATTATTGCTTTTGTCTTATTTATTTCTTTTAGTTGTTGTTCTGTTGCCGCAATACGACTACGCCGAGTTAATGCAAGATCAAATTTATTTAAAGTTTTATTAATAAAATGCATAAAACACCACATATTTTAAAATAAAGACAGTTAGATTATAAGATAAAATAAAAAATATAATAAATCATACAACAAAATACATTAACTATGTCTTAATCAATTAAATCAATACGTCTTTTATGCCTGCCGTCTGCAAAGCTTGTATTCATAAACGTTTCAAGCATTGATAAGGCAAGCCCTACCCCGCTTATACGTTCACCAAGACAAATCACGTTAGCATCATTATGTTCCCTGCTTGCTTTAGCGTGAAACTCATGCGTGCAAAGAGCGGCTCTTATGCCTTTTATGCGGTTTGCGGTAATGCTCATACCTATTCCCGTTCCACAAATTAAAACACCAAAACAGTTTTGATCTGTGTTTTGATGTTTTAAAAGTTCAGAGCAAAGTTCTTGGGCAATAGGCGGATAATCACAACTTGTTCCGTCGTTTGCACCAAAGCCGACAACAGTATGTCCGTTTTCGATCAAATATTCAGACAATATTTTTTTCAACTCAAAACCGGCATGATCAGAAGCAATAAAAACAGTAAAAACCCTACTCATATATTCTCCGTATCTATTGAAATATTTAATAATATTAATTTAAAAAACTACATAAAGAGTTAAACAACAGCCTTAGTAAATTAAAAAACCAGTTTATACTATTTATTTTTATTCTTCAAAGAAAAAATTTAGCTAAGTTTAATTATGTAGTTAGATAAAAAAGTTTTTAATAACAACAACCTAATTTAAAACACAGCTTTTTTCACTTCTTTTCTTGACAGTACCCGATATAAAAGCATAATCTTTTTAAATATATTAATGTAAATAATTATCGGAATCATGCTTAATGTTTTGAGGTCAACAATGAATCTTACAGAATTAAAAAATAAATCAACCCAAGAGTTAATTCACTTAGCCTCAGAACTTGCCCGTGATGCTGAACGAGAACAGGTTGTAAATTATTCCAAACAAGATCTTATCTTGTTTATTACCAGACGCAACTTTGAACTCAATATCAGCATGTATAGCGAGGGATATTTAGAAATATTACCTGATGGCTTTGGATTTTTGCGTTCTTCTTTAGCCACATATCAACCAAGCCACGACGATATATATATTTCTCCGTCTCAAATTCGCTTATTTTCTCTGCGTAAAGGGGAATATATTGTTGGGGAAATTCGCCCTCCGAGAGAGGGAGAACGCTATTTTGCCCTTTTAAAAATTTCAAGTATCGCCGAAAGACAACCCGAAGAAGCAAAAACGCTAACTCCCTTTGAATCATTAACTGCTATTTATCCAACCGAGCAACTCAAACTTTCAAATAACTCAAAAGGTAGCACGGTAAACCACCTATTGGAAAACATCTTACCCTTGGGTTTTGGACAACGCTGTATCATTCATGGTGAAAATGCAAGTGTTAACTCAATACTATTTCAACAATTAGCTATTGCAGTTGCAGCCTGCCAGCCTGATACCACCGTGTTTTTAATAATGATAGATCAAAGCCCCGAAGACATTAATGAACTCAAACAAAAAGTGAAAGAAATTAAAAATATTGAGTTTATATCTTCATGTTTTGACGAAATTCCGCAAAAACATATCTCCGTTGTTGAAATGCTTACGGAAAAAGCCAAAAGAAAAGCCGAGAGAAAAGAAAACATTATTATCATGTTAGATTCAATCACAAAACTAACAAAAGCCTATAATGCGTTTTCCTCAGTTGGAACAAAAACTTTAAGTGGCGGAATAGAAGCTCTCGCCATACAAAAAGCCAAAAAAATATTTGGCAGTGCCAGAAACTTAGAACAAGGCGGAAGCATTACAATACTCGCAACAGCCTGTTCAAACACTGAACACATAAGCGAACAAGTGATCTTTGAAGAGTTAGAGCCAATGGCAAACGCATATATTTACTTAAACGCAGAACTCGCCGAACAAGGTGTTTCACCGGCAATTGATTTTAGTTACAGCTTTACCAAAAAAGAAGAACTCATCATCGGCGATAAAAGACACGAAAAAAATCAAGAGTTACGCCTTAACTTAAAAAAATTATCTCACATCGAAGGCTTAAAATATCTCTTAAAGAATATAGGAGATTAGCACCTCAAAGACATCAATAGTGCTAAAAATCAAAGGTCGCATGATTGCACTAAAAACATCAGTGATCAACAAAAGCATTAAAATAATCATGGAATAACCGGCAAGCTTTTCATACTCAATGGCAAGATTACGAGGCAAGATATTGGCTAAAATATGGCTGCCGTCTAAAGGCGGAAGAGGAAATAAATTAAACCACCCTAAAGTGATATTAACAACTACACCAAAAGAGAGCATGTTTTGATACCAATGTTCATTATTGTCAAATGACAGTTTGCCGCCACTCAGCACCAAAAATATAAAAAAGGCAAAAGCAACCAAAAAATTCGTAAGAGGACCGGCAACAGAAACAATAATCTCATCTAATCGGCGATTTTTAAAATAACGAGGGTCAATAGGAACAGGCTTTGCCCAGCCAAAAGCAAAAGGGGCAAAAAGAGCCGTAACAATAAAGACCAGAGAACCGGCTTTGTCTAAATGTGCGATAGGGTTTAAGGTTAACCGCCCATAATGTTTTGCTGTTGGGTCGCCGAGTTTATAAGCCGCAAAGGCGTGTGCCAATTCATGCAAGATAGTTCCAACCAACATGGGGAATATCATCAATAGAATACGTTCTATATTTATATTAAAATCCATACAATACCAAAATAACAGTCAAAAAAATGATAGAAACAATAGACAGCAAAACGCCAATAATAAACAACCAAGCAATATAATAGAGAAACTCAAAATTAAAGCAATGTTTATTTAATCTTTATTTTGCTTTTAACAGTGATTTAATTTTAACCTTTAATTCACTCAAGTCAACTGACTTTACAACATAACAATCAGCAGCAATAGATTTTAAATCATATTGAAAGCTGTCATAAGCAGTACTTAAAATAACGGGCAACTCTTTGGTTGCTTCGTTTGCTCTGATTTCTTGCAACAAGTCAAGCCCTGAAGTATTTGGCTCAATACGAATATCTAAAATAACAAGTTCGGGTTTTTCTCGTGTGATTACTGCTAAAATAGGTTCAGAGCCATCACTTGTGGCAACAAGATAGCCATCTGTTTCAAGTTCGTCTTGATACAACATGCGAATATGTTTTTCATCATCAACAACTAATATTTTATGTCGCTTATTCATAACTTCCCCCTTTTCGTCTCATTTTTATAAGTTAAAATTATTTTCTTATAACACATTTTACATATAACACCAATATAAGAAAACAACAATACACAACTGAAAATATTTTTAGACTATTGTATAATAGCCTAAAAGTGGCTTCCACTAAGAAGACACTCCAAAAAACATGCATTAGTGCTTAAAGAGAAAATTTAATTTTCCTGTAAAATTAGTGGTTTTTTGTGGTTTTAGATGTTTTATAAGGAGTGAAAAACGATGAAAAAACACGCAAAACTGAGTTTTGCAATGCTCTTATTTTATGATACTAATGCTTGCTTAGTCAGGCAAAGTCATTTAAAGAAAAACTATCAACAGTATCGTTTTATTCTTAAACAAGACAATTACAAAACATACATTATTTATACACAGTTTAACTAAAAATATAAAGATTTTAAATATATGGATCAAAAAGAACTTAAATATACAAAATTCGAGAAGCCTCTTATTACATTAACTATTTTACCATCAGACAAAACACAGGAATTTCCTCGCCCTAAAACAGTTTTACAGCTTTTTAATAAACTAGGTTTAAGAGCCGGCATGGCTTTGGCAATCAGAAACAATACGGAGCTTTTAACCCCTGACGACCGCATTCTTACTAACGACCATATCACAATTCGCAAAGTTATCTCAGAGGGTTAAAATATGAAATGTACAGCCTGTAAAGAAAAAGCCGTTGTCTCTCTTCCTAGTCATCATGCCGGTTTTTGTGAACCTTGTTTTTTACGCTTTTTTACTAATCAAGTAGAAAAAGGTATAAGACAACACAAACTTTTTACTCATAATGATAAAATTTTAGTAGCATTATCAGGCGGAAAAGACTCTCTTGCTTTAATGTTAGAACTTAAAGCCTTGGGTTATAATATAACCGGGCTTCATATAGACTTGGGGATTCCAAATTCTTCCGTTCAAGCTCGCAGTATTGTGGAAAACTTTTGTCAATTACACTCGCTTCCGCTCATTATAAAAGAATTAAAAGATGAAAATTTAATGATTCCTTTTATAAAAAAACGCCTAAACCGACCTATTTGTTCCGCTTGTGGAAAAATTAAAAGACATTTTTTTAATAAAATCGCTATCGAAAACGGTTATGATGTTTTGGCAACGGGACATAATTTAGATGATGAAGTCGCCAGATTAACCAGCAACACTCTACGTTGGGATAAAGCTTATTTATCAGACCAAGGTCCGAGCCTACCTGCTGAAAATGGTTTTTCTAAAAAAGTTAAACCACTTTGGCGTTTATCTGAGTTTGAAACTGCAAATTATGCTTTTTTAAAAAAAATAGATCATCATATCAGTACTTGCCCTTATAGTCGTGGTGCGAGTTTTACAAAATTAAAATATTTTTGGTTTAACCTTGAAGAAGAAAGCCCCGGGCGTAAAATTGATTTTTATCAAGGTTTTTTAGAGCGTGGTCGCCCTGCCTTTCAAACTGATGAACAAAATACGACCAAGCTAACAGCCTGCACAAAATGCGGTTATCCAACTTCGGTGGAGTTATGCAGTATTTGCAGAATTAAAGAACTCGTTAACTCTGAACCAAACAAATAGTTCCGAATAAATAATTTTTGCTTAACTTATTTTAATGTTTATTATAAATAACATAAAAACTTAATAAAAAATTTAAACTCAAAAACACTGAACAATTTAATGATATAAGGATTTAATATGTGTGGAATTATTGCATACACAGGACACAGACCGGCTGTTCCCGTAGTCATAGAAGGTTTAAGACGACTTGAATATCGTGGTTATGACTCTGCCGGAGTTTCTTTTATCCAAAATAATGAATTATTAAACGTTGTTAGAGCCGCCGGAAAGTTAAATGCTCTTGAACAAAAACTCAGTAATTCGCCAAATATCCTTGCGACTGTAGGAATGGGTCATACTAGATGGGCAACTCACGGTATTCCCGTTGAGCGTAACGCTCACCCTCATAAATCTTTTGATGGTAGTTTAAGTATTATTCACAACGGAATTATCGAAAACTTCCAAGAACTTAAAAACGATCTTCTCGCTAAAGGATATAAATTTTATTCTGATACTGACACAGAAGTTTTAGTAAACCTTATTTCAGAAGAACGTAAAAATACAACCAACTTAATGCAGGCTTTTGCTAACGCTTTAAACAAAGCTCACGGAGCTTACGCTGTTGCCCTCATGTCAAAAGAAGAACCTGACAGCATTTTAGCAGCCAGAATGCACGCCCCTTTAATTTTAGGGTTGGGAGTCGGCGAAAATTTTGTCGCTTCCGACGTACCTGCCTTTTTAAATTATACCAGAGATGTTGTTTTTTTAGACGATGGCGAACTCGTTAAAATTACTGCCAACAGTTGGGAATTACGCAGTATTACTGACCTTGGTCTAATCGAAAAGAAAGTACAACGCATTAACTGGGATATGCAGGCAGCAAGCAAGGGTGGATTTAAACACTTCATGCTTAAAGAAATATTTGAACAGCCAAAAGTCATTAGCGATTGTCTTGTCGGACGTATAGACAAAGGAAAAAGCGAAGTTAAACTTCCTGAATTAAATGAATTTCCAACGCCTGAACGTTTACATATTGTTGCTTGCGGAACTTCGTACAATGCCGGATTATGGGGACAACACTTGTTTGAATCATGGGCAAAAATTCCCGTAACCGTAGAAATAGCTTCCGAATTTCGCTATCGAGACGTTATCTTAAATAAAAATGATTTAGTCTTAGTCATCAGCCAATCAGGGGAAACCGCCGATACTTTGGCTTGTTTGCGTTTAGTTAAATCAAAAGGTATTCCCGTTGTTGCTTTAACCAACGTTGTGGGTTCTTCTATCGCCAGAGAAGCAAATGCCTCTATTTATACTCAAGCAGGACCTGAAATAAGTGTTGCCTCAACCAAGGCAATGACCAGCCAAATGATCCTTCTTAGCTTAATGGCTCTTTACTTTGCCAAACGCCAAAACAATTTAGACAAAGATATTCTAAAAAATGCACTTGAGGGTTTAAGTTCGCTTGAACCAGAACTCAACAAAGTACTTCCGAAATTACGAGAAAAAGCTCAAGAACTGGCACTGCTCTATTCAGGTGCAAGAAGTTTCTTTTTCTTGGGGCGTGGAGTTTGTTACCCTCTCGCCGAAGAAGGGGCTTTAAAGCTTAAAGAACTCTCTTATATTCATGCCGAAGGTTATGCCGCCGGAGAAATGAAACATGGACCAATCGCTTTGATTGATCAAGACTTCCCTACTTTTGCCTTAGCCTTTAATGACAGTCTTTTTCCTAAAGTAAAATCAAACATTGAAGAAGTTCAAGCTCGCCAAGGTAAGGTCATTGCCTTAACCCATGAAAAAACAAGTCTTACAACTGTGGATAATCTTTGGATTATTCCGGAAGTTTGGGGCGTTTTAAATTCATTTATTGCCCTACCCGCCTTACAACTTTTTAGTTATGAAGTCGCCGATTATCTAGGGAAAGACGTTGATCAGCCAAGAAACCTTGCGAAAAGCGTAACGGTAGAGTAGAAATATATAGCGTAGTTTTTTTATAATTTATATAATATTATTAGCATGATAAGTTAATTAGCATATAAGTTGATTGTATTTATCTACGAAGATTTATTTTTATTATAAATTTTTTAATTAAACCCAACACTCCCACGAATTTATTTTACTGGGAGTGTTTTTTATTATATTTTGTTTTATTTAAAATATGCTCCCACGAGATAGACCTTTTTAGGTCGTATACAACAATATATAATAATTATACTTAATTATTGTACTATATTTAAAAACTATGCTCCCACGAAATCAACCTCTTTAGGGAGTCTCCGACTATTCATATAATAAAATTACATTTTTATTATAACTTTATTATTTAATCCCTACGCTCCCACGAAATCAACCTCTTTAGGTCGCCTCCAACTATTCATATAACAAAATTCATTTTTATTATATTTTACTTTTTATTTAAACACTACACTCCCACGAAATTAACATGATTTTAAGTCGTCTCCATATATTATAAAAAAAACATTTTTTTATCCCTTTTACTCCCACGAAATTAATTTTATTGGTCGTCTCCGACGGGCACGGGGAAAATGTTTTCCCCTTTGCATTCCCGCCATAAGGGGCTAGTCGCCCCTTAACCCCACGAACGCATCACGCATTAGTTGATGCCTGTCGGCATCAAAAGTTTAAACGCACGATGGTTCCTTTTAATGGCAACTTCACTTTGGCATCTTAACAACAAAAAAAAATGACGTGAGTATGTGTATTTAACAACAACTTCGTTTCGGCATATTGCAACAACCGTTTTCGCTTAGATTAGCATGGTGTCTTTTAATGGGAATTATAGTTTGAAACTTTCTTGATTTTAACGGCAACTAAAAACGTAAGTTGTAAAATCAATATAATAACATGTATTTGTTAGATTTAATCTTTTTTCACAACCCATTAAAACACTAACGCTTTCACAAAATGAACTTCTTTGAGTCGTCTTTGTTTTTTATTTAACCACATGTACCCATGAACTTGAAGTTTCTGTACGATGCTTCAAAACACTATTAATCTTTTCCAATGGTTAAGTGTTACATTCATGCTTAACGCCCATTTTAAAACTTCAAATACTATTAATCTTTTCCAACAGCATAGTTTTAGTTTGCCAATGAAAGAGACTAACGTGCGTACCCACTTTTGATGCCGATAGGCATCAACTAATGTATTTGCGGCAGTAGGGTTAAGGGGCGACCAGCCCCTTATGTGGGGAATGCAAAGGGCTTCACATAAAGCCCGTGCCCGCCGGAGGCGACCAACAAAATTTATTTCGTGGGAATATTGAGCGAAGTAATATATTTATAATAAAATTCATTTTTATTATAAATATATGAGGCGACCGAAAGAGGTTTGTTTCGTGGGAGTGTTAGTTTGTTAATAAATTATAATAGAATATAATAAAAATTGAATTAACAATCACTTAACAACCTTATACTCCCCCCTCGCAAAATCCTTCAACCACCCTAAAACCCCATTCAACTACCCCAAAATCCCCTTCAACGCCCCTAAGATAAACGCATACTCTGACTCAAGCAAAGTTCGAGGGTCTAAACAAAAGGCTTCTTTTTCAATACGCCCAACTATAGGCGTATCCGCTTCTAACAAGAGTTTTTTTATTTTATCGGCACTAAACTTATCTGATTCAATTCTTACCAAGGTCGTTGGCAAATCTTTTTCAGGAAAAGCCCCGCCTCCAACTCTTGAACTTCCGCCTACACAATTGATATTAAAAGAAGAGTTCAACTCAGAACGAAGCATCTGTGCTAAATTATATGCCTTTTCTTTTAAAAGCTCGGGTTCTGCCGTGAGCATGGCTAAAGTAGGAATTTGTTCTCTGGCAAGTTTTTTATCGGTATATAAACGTAAAGTGGCTTCAAGAGCGGCTAAAGTCATTTTATCAATACGCAAGGCTCTATTGAGTGGATTTTTTCTAATTTGTGCAATATATTTTTCTTTTCCGACAATAATGCCTGCCTGCGGTCCGCCCAAGACTTTATCGCCGCTAAAAGTTACAATATCGGCATCAGCATCAACAACTTGTTGCACTGTCGGTTCATCAGCCAAAATCTGCAACCCGACTTCGGAAAAATCAAATAAACTTCCGCTTCCCAAGTCTTTAATTAAAGGCAAGTCGTGTTTATGAGCAAGTTTTGCAAGTTCATTTAAACTCGGTTGTTCCGTAAAGCCAATTATGCGAAAATTTGAAGTATGCACCTTTAAAATAGCCGCAGTTTCAGGCGAAATAGCACGTTCAAAATCATATAAATGACTGCAATTAGTAGCACCAACTTCTTTTAAAATACACCCGCTTCGCTCTATTACTTCAGGGATACGAAAAGAACCGCCTATTTCAACCAGTTCTCCTCGTGAAACTATCACCTCTCGCCCTTTACAAAGCGTATCAATTACCAACAATACGGCGGCGGCGTTATTATTTACGACTAAAGCACTTTCCGCCCCACTCAATTTTTGCAACAATTCCGTAACATGATTGTAACGACTGCCACGTTCACCACTGTTTAAATCAAACTCAAGATTAGAATAATAAGAGGAAGCCTCTAAAACTGCCTTTGTTGCACTTTCCGCCAGTAAAGAACGCCCAAGATTTGTATGAATCACAACACCTGTGGCGTTTACAACCCTGCGGAAATGAGGTTTGGCTTTTTTATATACAAAACCTAACAAATTCGGCATCAAAACCTCTAAACTTAACGAAGCCTTATCTTGTATTTTACCAATAACAATATCACGGCGTATTTGATCTAAAAATAAGCCGATATATTCTTTAAGCAAAGTGCGAGTTAACAAAAAAGGTAAGCTTAACTCTGATAAATTTACCTCACAACGCTCTAAGACAAGATCCATAGAAGGTAAAGCCCGAAACAAATTTTTTTGTTCTGTGGTTTGAATTTCTTTTGCTTGATTATTATTTTTATTGTTTTCTTTTGACATTATTTATAACCACTGTTTTATAAAATTGTATAAGTTAAAAATATTAAGTAAAATAAATGAGTTAATCTTTTATCAGATATTCAGGATACACAGTAAAAAATTCAGCAAGTAAATATAAAGAACCACAAATAAGAATTGGCTGGGTTTCTATATTTAATTCCTCTTTTTCTGCAAATTCACAAGCTTTGTTTAGTGCCTCTTCAAAGTTTTTCACAGCCATAGCCGCCATACCTATTTTCTCAGCCAAAACAGAAGCAGCCACAGATCTTGGGTTATTAAAAAGTTCCGGAATAAAAACCGGTGCCGGACATAAAACCCGTAAATTAGCAACTAAGCCATTAATATCTTTATCTGACATACAGGTAAAAACACAGGCAGAGGGGCGAACGCCCGCCTCGCCTAAACTTTTACCCAAAGTCGCCATGCCGTGAGGGTTATGAGCCGCATCTAATAAAAAGAAATGAGGTTTTCCGGCTCTATTTAATTGAACCCGCTGTAAACGCCCGGCTATAAAAGTTTTTTCCAAGGCTTTTATATTCATTTTTTCATCATTGTTAAAGGCGTGTTTTTCGGCAAATAAACGCCACCCGGTAAGAGCCAACAAGGCATTTTCTTGTTGATGTTTTCCCAAAAGCCCCAACTGTTTTGCCCCGGTCAAAAATTCTTCAGGCAAAGAAAACTGCTTTTTATCTAATTTAATAAATAAAGCATTTTTTTCTTGTGCCGCTTTTGATAAAATATTTTCTACTTCTACTTTTTGGGTTGTACTAACAACAATACTGCGTGCTGAAATTGCTCCGCTTTTGTCTTCGGCTATATTTTTCAACTCAGGACCTATAATAGCCTTATGATCTAAGGCGATAGGTGTAAAAAGATGTAAATCGGCGTCAAGCACACTGGTTGCATCATTCAGTCCGCCCAAGCCTGCTTCAAAAACTCCAACTTGCACTTTATTTTTAGAAAAAGCTAAAACAGCCAAAACGGTGATAAATTCAAAATAAGTTAAAACCTCACCACCTGCATCAATAATAATATTGGCATATTCAAGCCATAATTCTTCTGGCAAAGGTTTTGAATCAATTAAAATACGTTCTCGCACTGAAATAAAATGAGGTGAAGTATAAAGCCCTGTTTTATAACCGTTATATTGGCTTAAAAAAGATATAAAACTAGAACTTGAACCTTTTCCGTTTGTCCCAACGACTTGAATAATTTTATAATTTGGCTGATAAATATTTAAGTTTTTTAAAACGGTTTCAATACGTTCAAGACCAAGTTTCATATGAAAACTGCTTTTGTTTTCTAACCATTCATAAAAACTAATAAAAGATGAAAAATGTTGCATTAAAATAAATAAATCCCTATTATTGAACTATCAAATAAAAAAACCTAAAACAGACTATAGACAAAGAGCAATCAAATAGACTATATTAAATTATAAACAAAAAAAAATAAAACACAACTCTCATTTAACCAAGACAATAATATCTTATAAAATATCAATAAGTTAAGGAATGGTGCTCATGCGTATTAAATTTTTTGGAACAAGAGGCGGAAATCCCCTTTTAAATTCCAACACAGTAAAATATGGTGGAAACACGAGTTGTTTGCAAATAGAGACATATAACGGACAAACTTTGATCCTTGATGCCGGTTCCGGCTTGCAAATAATAGGCAACGAACTTGTCGCTAAAGATAAAGAAATCCAAGCCAATATTTTATTGTCTCACACACATTTATCGCATATATACGGCATTCCTTATTTTATGCCTTTATACAAACAAAACAGTCAGGTCAATATTTATAGCCCCTTTATCGAAAAACATACAACAAAAGAAGTTGTTAAAACTTTATTAAGCCCTCCTTTAACTCCTTCTAAATTTGAAGACCTTCCGGCTCAAATTAACTTTATCGACTTTAACCCCGGACAAAGTTTTTCAATCGGCGATATTTTAATAGAAACAACCCAAACCTATCATGCCACCATTTGTTCGGCGTTTAGAATTTCTGCCGATAACTGGTCTTTTGTATATTGTACTGACCATGAAGGAATTGTAAAAGGACATACTCCAACCCAAGAACATATCGATATTTGCAACAATATTGCAGAGCTCATGAAAGGTGCTGAGGTCGCAATTGTTGATGCAAGTTATGACGATGATGAATATGAACTATTTGCAGGTCTAGGACATTCCTCATACAGCATGTGGATTCCAATTGCAGTACAAGCCGGAATACAACACCTTTATTTTATTCACCATAGTACAAGTAAAACAGATGCCGAATTAGAACAAAGCTTAACAAACTTACGTAATAAATATTCTCATTTGCCAATTACTTTACATATGGCAAGTGAAGGAATGGGTATAATTTACCCCGGAAAAGAAACCAGTATAAAAAAACATGAACATTTTTTAGAACATGTTAATCGCTTTATTCAAACCTTATCAGGTTATAAAGACGTAAACACTATACTCGACCTCATCTTAAGAGAAGCTCGCTCTTTTACCAACGCCGAATCAGGTGCCTTTTATCTTTTCAACAAAGAGCAAAACTGTTTACAATTGTCTTTTTCTCAAAACGAAAAGCAACATCAAAACAGCAAACATACTTATTCACGTATAGAGATTCCGCTTTCTGCCAACTCTGTTTGCGGTTATGCCGGCTTAACAAAAACAATAGTCAATATTCCCGATGTACATTATATCAATCAAACAACGCAATTTAAGTACAACTCGTTGCAAGAAGATCACTCAGAAAATAAAACTATTTCTGTTTTAGCCGTTCCGTTTTGTAACTTCAGTAATGAATTAATCGCTGTGTTAAAGCTAGAAAACAAAAAAGTAAATAATAAAATTGTGGCGTTTACAAGCGATGATGAGTTAACAATAGAAGTTTTGGGAAGTCAGGCTGTAACCGCCGTTGATAAAGCTCATACAAACAGAGACCTTGTCGTAAGAATGTTAAGTATGGCCGCCTTGCATGACCCGGTTGAAACAGGTTATCATATTCAAAGAGTCGGTGCTTATTCAGCCGAAATTTTTGTGGCTTGGGCAAAAAAAATGGGCATGGATTATGATAGAGTTTTTCAAATTAAAGACCAAATTTATAACGCCGCTATGTTACACGACATAGGCAAAATCGGAATTTCTGATATCATACTAAAAAAACAGGCAAAGTTAAGCACCTCTGAATTTAAAGAAATGGAAAAACATTGTTACCTTGGTTCCTGTTTATTTAACAACAGCCAAGTCGGCGTAGACGAAATGGCGAAACAAATAGCCTTGCACCACCATCAAAAATG
This sequence comes from Desulfovibrio litoralis DSM 11393, assembly GCF_900143255.1. Lineage (NCBI taxonomy): Bacteria > Pseudomonadati > Thermodesulfobacteriota > Desulfovibrionia > Desulfovibrionales > Desulfovibrionaceae > Desulfovibrio > Desulfovibrio litoralis. The sequence continues at coordinate 75,811 of NZ_FRDI01000004.1, read as the reverse complement.
GAACGGAGAAGGTTATACGGGACACACAGATATTCCGCTCTTAGCAGGCGAAGATATTCCTATTCCGGCACGCATAGTCGCAATAGCCGATACGCTCGACGCTCTTTGCACCGAACGTTTTGGGAAAAAAGCTTACCCTCTAAATAAAGCAATAGAAGAAATTAAAAAAGATTCAGGTATACGCTTTGACCCTTCTATTGTCTCTGTTTTAGATGAAGTTAAAGATATACTCTTATCAATTCAATTAAAATTTGATGATAAACTACAGAACGAGATGCACCCTCAAGCTAATTTAACCTAATTAACGCTATAACTACTTGCTATAACCTTAACATTGTGAAATTATTATGAATAGCCCATTAAAAAGTTTATTGCTAAAAGCAAGTGAAGAAATCTTCAAACTTGAAGATGATGCAAAAAAATTATTAACAAAACCTGATTATAATAAAGAAGAATATAAAGAGCTTATGGTAAAAAAAGCTAAGTGTCTTTTAACTCTTCCCAATGAATATGAGAAACTCATCAAAGAAAAACCTGAATTGTCCGATGATATAATAGAAGACAAGCTCAGAACCTTTTCAAACGGTGCCAACAACGCCCTGCAACTTGGTTCTCTTTTTTATATGTCGGCGTTACTATACCCTGATGATCACAAGCCCGGTGAGCCTAATAATTTGGAAAAATTAATTTTAAGTATAAAGTAACTATCATAATTATATTACTAATAAAAAGCTGCTTTTGTTTCCCTGAAAGTTTTTTATTCATAAGTCAATTTGAAATTTATAACAAAAGCTTTGAGGTATTCTTCCCAATCTTTTTAGAACCCCCAGCTAGCTGGGGGTATTCTTTATACAAAAAAAGACCTACATGCTAAATAGCACGTAAGTCTTTGAAATTTAGGGGCTCTCCCTCAAAGATGGTGGCAGGTAGAAAAAATCTAATAAAAAAGGCATACTGCCATAAAGCAAAGTCCTATAAGGATTTTAGGGCTTTATGGGACTTCGCTAATCTTTAAAATGGTGCAAAAAAATGATAACATCAATATTTTTTCTTATAAACATAAACGAACGACATATAAAAAAACACTGATAAATATAAACTAGCTATTAAACACTATGCAATTTAAATTCAACAATATCCTGCACTGTTAAAACTGGAATTTTATGCAATATCCCAAAATCATGAATTTCTGGCAAACGCGCCATGGTGCCATCAAAGTTTGTTACCTCGCATAAAACACCATAAGGTTGAAGCCCTGCGATCTTCATAATATCTATAGTCGCCTCTGTATGCCCTTGACGCTCTAAAACACCACCATCTTTAGCAACAAGAGGAAAAACATGTCCTGGCCGTTTCAGGTCTTTTGGGTGAGCATTATATGCTATTGCAGCCTTAATTGTTTGAACGCGGTCTGACGCAGAGACACCAGTGGTTACACCCTCAGCAGCTTCAATTGAAATGGTAAACGCTGTTCCATATGAGCTGGTGTTATCTTGAACCATTTGTGGCAGAGACAAAGCCTGTGCTTTTGCTTTAGTAATGCATAAACAAACAATTCCGCTACATTCTCGAATAAGCATAGCCATTTGTGCGTTGGTAATGGTTTCAGCAGAAAATATTAAATCGCCCTCATTTTCTCTGTCCTCATCATCTACGATAAGGACACCTCTACCTTTTTGTAATGATGAAACAGCATTAAAAATACGTTCTTTAGAAGAACCCCAGTAAGACAACAGATTCCGGCACATAAATACCTCCTTTCAGGTTAAGCCAGAATCAGGGCGCACGACTAAACGGAGCACAAAGCACCAATAAGAGATACTATATCCCTGTTATTTCGTCGTATTCTCTTTCATCCGGACTATTACCGTCGGTTCTGGATTTTCACCAGATCTGCTGACTCTTTCATAAGAAAAACGCTCGCGGACTCCCTTAATTGGTTACCGCCGGTGGGGAATTACACCCCGCCCTGAGAATATCAATGACGCTATCACAAAAAATAATTCAGTGCAAACAACTAAAGTTACCCTTTTGATAATTGAAGTTATTTTAATTGGTTCTGCAAAATTGACATGGTCGCTTGACCCAAATATTGAGTCCTTTGGTGTAAAGTTGCCGTCCTTTGCCGTCGCAATATGGTCGCAAAACAAGAAAAGACTCACATGCTAAATAGCACGTAAGTCTTTGAAATTTAAGTGGTGCGTCTGAAGGGATTCGAACCCCTGACCGATTGCTTAGAAGGCAATTGCTCTATCCGACTGAGCTACAGACGCACAATACAAACGCTTAAATAAGCTAAGAAAATAAATTTTGCAAGCTTTTATTTTATGTTCTTAGATTTTTCTTATAAATAAGCTAACCAAGCCTCTTTTGATACTTAGTTAGCTTAATAACAATTCTTATTGATTTTAAAATATACATTAGAAATCAATAATATTTATGATAATATCTATATTAATCTTTTTCTCCGGCATTAGGGAAAAACAACTGTTTACCCTTTAGTTTATAATCAGCGATAGCCTTTTGAGCAGCGGGAGAAACCCACCAGTCAATAAACTTTTGAGCAGCTTCTTTTTTAACTTTAGGGTGTTTTTCAGGGTTAACCATAATAACACTATATTGATTTCTCAAGCTTTTATCGCCTTCAACCAAAATAGTTAAAGGATTTGGTTTTTGAACATCTTCAAAAGCTATCCAAGTGCCACGGTCAGTAAAGGTATAAGCATCTTTTTCAGCAGCAAAACGCAATACAGCCATCATGCCTTGACCTAAACTCACATACCAATCTTCTTTATCAGGAGTTGTAAGCTCTGCTTTCTTCCATAAATCAAGTTCTTTTTTATGCGTACCGGAATCATCACCACGGCTAATAAACTTTGCTTTATCGGCTGATAAACGCTTCAAGGTTTCTGTAGTGCTTAACCCTTTTACTTTTGCAGGGTCGTTTTTAGGTCCTACAAAAATAAAATCATTATACATAACTAAACGGCGATCAACTCCATAACCTTCGGCAACGAATTTCTTTTCTGCGGCGGGTGCGTGTACTAATAAAACATCAGCGTCCCCTGCTCTACCGATTTCAAGAGCTTTCCCCGTGCCGACTGAAACCCATTTTAATTCAACACCGGTATCTTTTTCAAAAATTGGCTTAATATAATCTAATAAACCGCTATCTTGAGTGCTTGTCGTTGTCGCCATCATGATTGAATCTTTAGCACTAGCACTAAAAGGTAAGCACAACACAGCCACTAACATTAAAAAAGTTTTTATTAAATTTTTCATTCTTTCCTCCAAGAATTATAAATTACGTATGCTTTTTTGAGCATAATAAAACTTATTAGTTTATGCAAGTATAAATAATAGATACTATGTTGTGATATGCTTTTTTAAATAATTTATTTATATTAAAGAGATAAGATAATATATGAATAAACAGAGCTTGATTTATTAAAATTAAATCGTTTTAAAATAATGTTTGCTAAATATAAAAATATCTTTACTATCCCTGTTTTGTAATTTTAACTAACAATAAGGCGTATGTATTATGAAAATTGTATTAGGTATTATCATTCTCTTGTTAATCATAATAGTTTGTTTATATGCTTATTATGGGGGTTTTTCGGCTATTGTATTTCGCAAAGAAAAACAAGGGGGCGAAGTTTTTGTTTATCAAAGTGTAGTCGGCGATTATAAACTAACAGGTGAAATTACAGATGCGGTTTATTATTATTTGTTAAACACACATAATATAGAGACTTTTAAAGGGGCAGGCATTTTTTATGATGACCCTCGTAAAGTTGATGCTGCAAAGTTGCGTTCCGAATCTGGTTGTTTGCTCGAAGATAAAACTTTGACTATAGACAGTTTAAAACTTGATAAATATTCAGCTAAAATTATTCCAGAACAAAATTATATTGTTACAGAAATGCCTTATAATGGATTAATCTCTATTCTTCTGGGAATATGGCGTGTGTATCCTGCTCTAACTAAGTATTTAAAAGAAAATAATTTGCCTGAAAACTTGCCGGTAATGGAAATATATGATGTACCTAATAAAAAAATTATTTACCGTGTTTTTATAGAACAATAGATTATGTGTTGTTTAAAAGCTTGCTACGACAATTAATAAAGAGTCTTCTTTTTGAAGTTTTTTAATAGTTTTGTCTTTAAATAATATTTTTAGAAATAAATTTTGGTTCTTTTGCAAAATTACAACGATTTTATCTTTGAGCATTATGCTAAAGTAAAATCGTTGTAATAATATAATGAATTATTTTAATTTAATAAACTAATAATGCTAAGTTATTATAAATAACTTTTATATAAAGAGTCCGCACGTTCACGGCATTTTTGTACACGTTTTACAAGGCTTTCTTTGTAAGCTTGCATATCTTTGATCGGTTTGCGAGCAATACCTGAATCCATCGCCGCTTGAGCAACAGCCGGAGTCTCCCAAACTAAAATACGCGGATCTAAAGGCTTAGGAATAACATAATCAATGCCAAAGCTAAATTTTTCACCGCCATATGCTTTGGAAACTTCTTCGGGAACAGGCTCTTTTGCAAGAGCAGCCAAAGATTTTGCCGCCGCAATTTTCATGGCTTCGTTAATTTCTTTTGCCCCAACGTCTAAAGCTCCACGGAATAAAAATGGAAAACCGGAAACGTTATTGATTTGGTTCGGATAATCACTACGCCCTGTTCCCATAATACAATTAGGAGAAGCTTCTTTGGCATCGGCATAGCTGATTTCAGGTTCAGGGTTTGCCATAGCAAATAAAATAGGATCTTTTGCCATGCTCTTAACTATATCTTTAGTTACCAAACCGGCAACGGAAAGACCTAAGAAGACATCAGCACCGGTCATTGCTTCTTTAAAAGAACAATCTTTTTCTTGAGCAAACGCCGCTTTATATTTGTTTAGATCAGTACGCCCTTTATGAATAAGACCTTTGGTATCAAACATATAAACATTAGAAACTTTAACACCAAGAGAAATATATAAGTTCGTACAGGCTGTTGCCGCCGCACCGGCACCGGATACGACAACTTTACAATCTGAAATATTGCGTTTAGTAATTTCACAAGCGTTAATCAAGGCTGCGGCTGAGATTACCGCTGTTCCGTGTTGGTCGTCGTGAAAAACGGGAATACCCATTTCTTTTTTTAAAGTTTCTTCAATATAAAAACATTCCGGAGCCTTAATATCTTCAAGATTAATCGCACCAAAAGTCGGCTCTAAAGCTTTAACTATAGCCACGATTTTATCAGGGTCGGTTTCCGCAAGGTTAATATCAAAAACATCAATATCGGCAAACATTTTAAACAAAATGCCCTTACCTTCCATAACCGGCTTTCCGGCTTTTGGTCCAATATTTCCAAGCCCTAAAACAGCGGTTCCGTTAGATACAACCGCAACCAAGTTTCCACGCCCGGTATAAACATCAACCAAACTTTCGTCTGCTTTAATTGCCAAACAAGCTTCGGCAACACCGGGGGAATAAGCCATGGACAAATCTTTTTGATTGTCGCAAGGTTTTGTCGGCAAAACTTCTATTTTGCCGGGGCGGGGTTTAGCGTGATAATCCAGTGCATTTTCTTTTGTGTATAAAGCCATTATAAAAACCTCGTTTGAAGATTAAAAACAATTAATTTTAAACACCACTAAACACAAAACGTCAATATTATAACAAGATCAGATTATTTATTTAAAAAAGAGACCTGTAATTTAATACAACGCCTCTACTTTAGCTCAAAACACAACAATGAGCAAGCAATGAAGTAATTTATAACAGAAACTATTTGTAATTTAACAAGTTATAAATTTTATAGCCAAAGCTAAAACGCTTTCCATATCATCAGGTTTAAACCAATGAATTTCTTTATCGGCTTTAAACCACGTAAGTTGGCGTTTTGCATAAGCACGAGTATTTTTATACCAAAGTTGCTTACATTCTTCAATCGTTAATTCGTTATTAAGATATTGATATAATTCGGAACAACCTATACCCGACCACCCCGAAGCCTTATAATCGTTACATTTGGCTTTAGCTTTTTGAGCTTCTTCTATAGCTCCAAGTTCTAACATTCTATCAATACGCAACTTTAAACGAGGTTCAAGCAATGATAAGCTATTTGGGAAGCTATCACCAATACCAATTTTTAAAAAATTAAACTCGGGTTCTGAGTTTTTTTGTTCCGCCTGCCACTCGCTCAAAGCTTTTTGAGTCGCCGTATAAACCTCAAGCCCTCTGACAATGCGTTGTTGATCATTTGGGTGAAGGCGTTTCGCCAATACCCCGTCTACTTCTTCCAACTTTTTATGTAAAGCAACAGAACCCTCAAGGCAACAACGCTCTCGCCAATATTGAGATATTTCTTCGGGAATTTCAGGGATATGAGCAATTCCCTCTAACAAAACCTTAAGATAAAGCCCGGTTCCACCAACTAAAATGGGTAATTGCTTGTTGGCATAACACTCGTAAATTTCTTTTTTAGCCAACTCGGAATATGTTGTAGCAGTAACTTTCTCTTTGGTTTCAATAACCCCAAAAAGCTTGTGCAAACAGTGCTTTTGTTCTTCATGGTCTGGTTGTGCTGTAATAATTGGAAAGTCTTTGTAAAGCTGACGCGAATCGGAATTGATAATGACACATGAATTATATTCTTGATTATTGGTTGTCTTTAGCAGATGTTCGACTAAATATAAAGAACTCGCCGTTTTACCGGAACCGGTAGGTCCACAAAAAATAAGTAGAGGTTTTTTTTGGAAGATGCTGTTCATAAGTTTAAAAAAATAATCTGATATAATTAATTGTAACAATCTTAATAATACAACACTTTTTTATTAAGATACATAAAAAAATCTTATTGAAATATTTGACAGAGTTGCACGCTCGGACTATAGTAAAAAATGACGTGAAGTAAAAGCTTTTTTAAGCTGTTTTTTTAACAAAAAAACAAACGCTTTTTCATTTTAATTAACATTTTTAAAGGAGTTTCACATGAAAGTATCTTCTTTGATTAAATTTTTTTCATCTTCATTAATGTTTGCTTTGCTCTGCTTGCCACTTTCAGGCTTAATCAGCTTTGAAGCAAACGCCGCCACAAAAAACGGTGATGTTATTAAAATTGGCGTAGCCGGCGCTCATAGCGGCGATTTGATTCAATACGGAATGCCTAGTTATAACGCCGCTAAAGTTATTGTAGAACAAATTAATGCCAAAGGCGGAATTAATGGCAAAAAATTAGTAATAGTAGATGGCGATGATCAGTGCAAACCTGAACTTGCGACCAACGTTGCCACCAAACTTGTTTCTGAGGGCGTTGACGTTGTTATGGGGCATATTTGTTCCGGTGCAACCAAAGCCGCTTTACCTATTTATGCCGAACAAAAAATTATTGCAATCTCTCCTTCAGCCACTAACCCGGACTTAACTCAATCAGGACAGTTTCCATATTTCTTCCGCACTATTGCCTCTGATGACATGCAGGCAAAATTAGGAGTAGAACTCGCCCTTGATAAACTTGGTGCTAAAAATATTGTTATCTTACACGATAAAGGCGACTATGGTAAAACTTATGCAGAATACGCAAAGAAATTTATCGAAGAGAGCGGACGTGGTAAAGTTGTTTTATTTGAAGGAATTACCCCCGGACAAGTAGATTACGGCGCTGTAATTCAAAAAGTACGTAGTGCTAACGTAGACGCAATCATCTTTGGCGGGTACCACCCAGAAGCTTCTAAATTAGTTCAACAAATGCGTAAAAAACGTATGCAAACTCCTTTTATCTCTGAAGACGGTATAAAAATCGACGCTTTCTTAAAGCTTGCCGGTAAAGATGCCGAAGGCGTTTACGCCACCGGTTTAAAAGACCACTCTCAAGAAAAACTATATGCCGAAACCCTTGCCGCTCATAAAAAAATGTTTGGAACAGACCCCGGCAACTATTATTTTGAAGCCTATTCCGCTATGATGGCTTTAATTAATGCTATCGAAAAAACCGGCGGAACTGATAGTGCAAAAATAATGGAAGTTTTACATAACGACTATATAGAAACTCCACTTGGAAAAATCCGTTTTACTAAAGCCGGCGATGCCGAAGGCGTAGAGTTCAAAATGTACCAAGTAAAAAATGGAAAATACACAGAAGTAAAATAATAAGCTTATAAACCTCGAACATGGAAATAATAATGAACATAAAAACCCCAATAAAAGTATTATCTGCTTTTATTTTAGGATCTACCCTGCTTAGCTCTGTTGCAAAAGCGGAAGATGTAATCAAAATTGGCGTAGCAACCTCTCAAAGCGGAGACTTTGCCCAATATGGTTTACCCTCTTTAGAAGCGGCAAAAATAGTTGCTGATGAGCTAAATGCAAAAGGTGGAATTTTAGGCAAAAAAGTAGTAATTATTCCCGGCGATGACCAGTGTAAACCGGAACTTGCGACAAACGTTGCTACCAAGATGGCTTCGGAAAAAGTAAACGCAGTTATCGGACATATCTGTTCCGGTGCTACTAAAGCCGCCTTACCTATTTATACCAAAGAAAAAATAATCGTAATTTCTTCTGCTGCCACTAGCGTTGACTTAACACAAAGCGGAGAATACCCTTATTTTTTAAGAACCATACCGCCTGATGACTTGCAATCAAAAATTGCCGTTGATTTAGTAGAAAATCAACTTAAGGCAAAAAAAATCGCAATTATCCACGACAAAGGCGACTACGGCAAAAACTATGTTAAATTTGCCAAAGATTTTATCGAAGCCGATAAAAAAGCCTCTGTTGTATTGTTTGAAGGAATTACTCCCGGTCAGGTTGACTACTCGGCGATTATTAAAAAAGTGAAAAATTCCGGTGCTGACGCTTTGATTTTTGGTGGCTATCACCCCGAAGCCTCAAAGATAGTCATGCAAATGAAAAGTAAAGGTCTTGATATTCCTTTTATTTCATCTGAAAGCATCAGAACAGAAACTTTTATAAAACTCGCCGGTAAAAACTCCGAAGGAGTATACGCCGCAGGTACAATAGATAATTCTAACCTTGAGCTTTACAAAAAAGCCGATGCTGATATGAAAAGAGTCTATAACAAACAACCGGGCAATTTTTATTTTGAAGCATATGCCGCAATGCTAGCTCTTGCCAACGCTTTTGAAACTGCCGGAACCACAGACCCCGATAAAGTTTTAGAAGTATTGCGTACTAAAAAAACAGCTACCCCTCTTGGCGAAATTATCTTTGATCAAAAAGGTGATTTGGTTGGTGGCGGTTTCCAAATGTATCAAGTTAAAAACGCAAAATATGTGCCGATAAGCTCAAAATAATCGGCTAAAGATTAACTTTATAAACTCTATTAAAATAACCACATATATAAAAACACTAACATATATGTGGTTATTTTATAATACAATACAATTTAAAAAAATTCATACCTATATTTTAATGTATTAATGTCTAAGGTTATAAAAATTATACTCACCATAAAATCATCAGGCAAACAATATGATATTCCATAAATTATTTCGAGCACCCCTACTTATCTTCAGCCTTGTTTTAATATCATGTTCAGCCCATGCCAGCGATGTAATTACTATTGGCGTAGCTACCCCACAAAGCGGAGATTTCGCAATGCTTGGAAAGTCTGTTTTAGACGGAGTTTCTGTCGTAGTAGATGATTTAAACGCACACGGCGGACTTTTAGGCAAGCAAATAAAAATTGTAGTCGGAGACGATAACTGCAACCCCGATCTAGCTGTTAATATCGCTAAAAAATTGATTAATGATAAAGTTGATGCTGTTATTGGTCATCTTTGTTCCGGGGCGACGAAATCAGCTTTACCTTTTTATACCGAAGAAAAAATAATAACGATTTCACCATCAGCCGCAAATGTTGATTTAACAAAGAGCGGAAGCTTTCCGTATTTTTTTAGAACTATTCCGCCCAGTAATCTACAATCAAAACTCTGTGCCGATTTTGCTTTAAATATACTTAATGCCCAAAAAGTTGCAATTATACACGATAAAAGCGACTACGGCAATACTTATGCCGGTTTTGTAAACCGCTTGGTTCAAACTGACGAATATGCTTCTGTTGTATTATTTCAAGGATTTTCAAAAAATAATGTCAATTATAATGATATTGTTCAAAAAATAATCAAAAGCAAGGCAGATACCGTATTTTTTGGAGGTTACCACCCCGAAGGCGCAAAGTTAATTCTTAAACTAAAAGAAAACAATATCAAAGTTAACTTTATTTCTTCGGTTAGCCTTTACACAGAAAATATATTTCAACTTCTAGGCAATAATACAGACAACGTGTATCTTGCCGGAACAAAAAATTGTTCACCTTTCCCTCTAAATAAAAAAGCAACAGAAGAACTAAAAAAACGCTACAACAAAGAACCTCTTGGTTTTTACTTTGAAGCTTATTCCGCAATGTTGGTTTTGGCGAACGCCATTGAAACAGCTCAAAGCACCGAAACGGACAAGGTCTTAAACGCTTTGAAAACACAAAAAACCGAAACCCCTCTCGGAACTATACGTTTTGATAAATATGGCGACCTAAAAGATGGTGGTTTTCAAATGTACAAAATAAAAAACGGCAAGTTTATTGCTATTGATTAATTTCAAACAATAATAAACTATAATTTTAAATCTTATAGAGGCAATAAACTACTTTATTACCAAAAGACTAAAGGAACCGACAATGAATCAACCAAACAAAAAAGTAATCTGTATTACCGGAGCAAGTTCTGGTTTTGGAACAGCCACCGCCAAAAAGTTTATACAAAACGGTTGGAACTGTATTATTACAGGACGCAGACAAGAGCGTCTTGAAAGCTTGGCGAAAGAACTTGGAGAGGAAAATACCTTAACTTTAGCTTTTGATGTTACCGACAATAAAGCCGTTGAAAAAAATCTATCCAACCTTCCTGAAAAATTTAGTAAAATAAGCGTGCTTGTAAATAACGCCGGTTTGGCGCTTGGCTTAGAGCCGGCACAAAGATGCGACCTTCAAGACTGGGAAACCATGATTGATACCAATATAAAAGGCTTATTATATTGTACGCGTTTACTGCTTCCGAAAATGATCAAACAAGAAGAAGGTCATATTATCAACCTTGGTTCTGTTGCCGCTACTAATCCTTATTTTGGAGGTAACACCTATGGGGCTACCAAGGCTTTTGTTAGACAGTTTTCCCGTAATCTGCGAACTGATTTACACGGAACGGGGCTAAGAGTTACAAATATAGAACCGGGGTTGGCAGAAAGCGAATTTTCCATTGTACGTTTTAAAGGCGACAAAGAAAAAGCAGACAATCTCTATAAAGGAGCTCACCCAATTACACCAAACGATATTGCTGATATGATTTATTGGGTTGCAACAACGCCTAAGCATATCAATATTAACAATATTGAGGTAATGCCAACAAGTCAGTCTTGGTCTCCGTTACAAGTTTATAAAAGCTAATTTTATATCCCCTATGTGTCAAAATAAATATCTTTTCCATAGAAAAGTCTGCACAGAAAACGCATTCCCATTGTACGTTTTAAAGGCGACAAAAAATAGCAGTATTTGTAGCTGTTAAATCTTGGCTAACGCACTTTAAAAATAAACACTTTTTTGCCTCAGAAAAGCATGTAGCTTTTTTATACTTGTTTTTTACTTTTATTAAAGAACCTACATTCTTTTTTAAGTTTGTAACCCTATCTAGTCCCAAAATTAGCCATATCCCCTATGTGTCAAAATAAATATATTTTACATAGAAAAAAAGGAAAAAACTGCCGTAATTTTGTCATTCAACGGGCAAAGAGATTCAAAATAAATATAACTATCTGATTTTATTAACTTGGTTTATAATTTGCTATAACTTCGGTAAGAATTTTTTATAATAATTACCGGAGTTTTTCTTTATGTTGCATAGCAAGTTTCCTTTTCCATTACTTGGTCCCGAATCTGTTGATCAAATGTCCTTTCAACGTTCCGGTTGTACTATTGATTTAGAAACAATAGCCAATAACCCCGCTTTAAACGAACATATGTGGACTGACTTAATGTTTTTGACAGAAGCCATGCTAATCGCCAACGAAACAGGCTTAAACCTTTATCCAAGCACCTCACGCCCACAATAAGCAAATTAAATAATCACTATGTAACAATAGTCTCATAGTGTTTTTTGTGTCTTAAGGCGTTTTATGCTGTGTGTATACAGAGCATAACTCGATGATAAAAGAACGTAAAACGCAGTTTTGCAATAGTCTTAAACAGAAAAGACCGTTACCATGCTAAATAATACATTTGTAACGGTCTATTTTTTGTAAAAAACTAAGAGCCACCGGCGGGGACCGGCGACTCTTAAACAACAGACTAAATCCCTTGAGGCTTCTAAAAAGGGATAGCTGTCAACTACCTACAAAATATTACAAGTAGTTTATATGAAATAGCTAATTAAATTAGTTAGCCTGCTTACGCATAAAAGAAGGAGTTCCGTAAGTATCGTCGTCATCAAAGCTAAAGCTTATATCTCCGGGAGTATGTACCGCCGAATTTTTATTTACGGGGTTACGCAAAAAGCTAGGCTGATTGCGTTCTTCTTCCGATAAGTTTCCAAGAAAATGTTGTTTTCTTGAAGGATCGTAAGAATAACCTGCTCCAAGGTGAGTTTCAACAGGGGAAGGGCTTCTATTATAACCTTGTTGTTGGTTGTAAGTATTTTGTTGTTGATAACCGGCATTATTATGCTGATTATGTGTTGGATTAATTCTAGTAGTCGGGTTAGGATTCATCGGAGAAACAACCGTATTTTGAATGCTTGCCGCCTTAGCGGAAACAGCTTCAAAAGCAGAATTGCTTAAACCGGTAGCAATAACCGTAACTCTTATAGCATCACCCATTTCATCATCAAGAGCAGTACCAAAAATAATATTGGCATCTTCATGAGCTGCTTCTTGAATAACGTTTGAGGCTTCGGCGACTTCTTCCATTCCAACATCAGAACTACTTGTAAGGTTAATTAAAACCCCTCTGGCTCCGTCTATTGAAACATCTTCAAGTAATGGGCTGGTAATCGCACGCATAGCAGCTTCACGCCCTCTACCCTCTCCTGATGCAAGGCCTGAACCCATCATTGCAAGACCTGATTCACTCATAACGGTTTTTACGTCGTTAAAGTCAAGGTTAATTAAACCCGGAACAATAATAACGTCTGAAATACCTTTTACCGCATGATATAAAACTTCGTCTGCCTTTCTTAACATTTCTGCAAAGGTTGCTTTTTTATGTGCAAGCTGAACTAAGCGATCGTTTGGAATTGTAATGATAGAGTCAACATGTTGACGAAAATCGGCTATACCGTTAACCGCCGAATTAAGGCGACGTTTTCCTTCAAAAGAAAATGGCTTGGTAACAACACCTACGGTTAAAGCACCCATTTCTTTAGCGGCTTTCGCAATTACGGGAGCAGCCCCGGTACCTGTTCCACCGCCCATTCCGGCGGTAACAAAAACCAAGTCAGCATCACCAATAGCAGCTTTAATTTGATCTAAGCTTTCTAAAGCAGCATCACAACCAACTTGAGGAATCGCTCCGGCACCAAGACCTTTGGTCAATTTTTCACCAAGTTGAATCTTAATACTTGCTTGTGAAACGCCTAAAGCCTGAACATCAGTATTAGCAGCAATAAAGGTTACGCCACTTAAATTTGACATAATCATGTTGTTAACGGCGTTTCCACCGGCACCACCAACACCTATAACTTTAATCTTAGCAGGTGGATCTGCATAAATATCTGTAATTAACATTGAGCCTCTCCTATTAATTATGTAGCCAAACCACTCCCCGAAGTTTTAACTACTTATGAAATATCTGAAAACCATTTTTTCATTCGAGATAAAACCTTATTAAAACCGTTTCCGTCTCGAATACGAAATTTTTGATCAAACCCTTCTTTTTCGGCTCCAAACCGTAAAAGACCAACCGCAGTAGCATATTTAGGACTATTTACTACATCTTTCAAACCACCAACATCACGCGGGTAGCCGATACGAGTAGGAAGGTTAAAAATTTGTTCTCCAAGTTCCTGACAACCATCAATTAAAGCTGTTCCACCGGTTAAAACAACACCGGCACCAATATGACTTTTAAAACCAGAGCGTACAAGCTCTTGATCCACCAAAGATAAAATTTCTTCCATTCTTGGTTCACAAATTTCCGCCAAAAGAGTACGAGACAATCGTCTTGGCTCACGCCCACCAACGCTTGGAACTTCGATAAGCTCATCGCTATGTACAAGATCAACCATGGCACAACCATATTTAACCTTAATACTTTCTGCTGATTGCATAGGTGTTCTAAGACCAAACGCTATGTCATTAGTTAAGTTTTGTCCACCCAAAGCAAGCACACCGGTGTATTTTATCGAATCATTTGCAAAAATCGCAATATCGGTAGTTCCACCACCCAAATCAACAAGAGCAACCCCAAGCTCACGTTCTTCATTGTTTAAAACTGCTTTAGAAGACGCTAACGCCTCAAGCACAATATCACCCACATCAAGACCGCTGCGATGGCATGATCTTAAAATATTTTGAACGCTAGTTACCGCACCGGTAACTATATGCACTTTAACTTCAAGTCTTACCCCGGACATATTTAAAGGGTCTGCAATGCCTCGTTGATCATCAACAATAAATTCTTGTGGTAAGGTATGAATAACTTCACGATCAAGCGGAATGGCAATTGCACGAGCAGCGTCCATTGCTCTTTCCATATCTTTTTGAGTTACTTCTCCGCCTTTAACCGCAATAACGCCGTGGCTATTAAAGCCTTTAATATGACTACCTGCTATTCCGGCATAAACAGTGCGAATTTCGCAACCCGCCATAAGCTCTGCTTCTTCCAAGGCTTTTTGAATGGACTGAACGGTTTGTTCTATATTAACAACAACACCTTTTCTTAAGCCGGTCGAAGGACTGGTGCCTATGCCGACAATATCCACTCCATCAGGGGTGGTTTCACCGACAACAGCACAAATTTTTGTTGTGCCTATATCAAGCCCTACTATTAAATCTGACCTAGCCATTCCAAACACCTCTTCAATAAAATTATGCTTTGTAACTCAATAAACCAATATAAAAATTTAACTTATCTATTTTTTTGTTGCCCAAACGTTATTGCTTTGAGACCTAATATCATAAATATTTTTCAACTCACCCCTAGCAGCCATATCTCTTAATGCCAGTGCCAAATTATTAAGATTTTCAGCCCAGTTGTCGTAATAAATACTAATTTTAAGATCTATACTTTCTAAAGCCAACTCAACACCGTTTCCAAGACTAAGACGTATCCAAGATACTTCCGACATATTAATCGGCAATGAAGCATTTGCTAAAGAATGAACAATATCAGGCAATTTGTTTTTTAAAACTTCCGCCCCAGGTTCGATAACCAAGGTAGGAAAAGACGTAAACTGTTCTTTGGAAACCGGAGCGATTTTATTACCGTTTATATCGGCGTAATATAAAACGCTCTGATCTTCTATCCAAAAAGCGGGTTTTTTTTCTTCTACTTTGATTGATAAAGTATCTGGCAAAATCCGTTGAACAGAAGCCTCTTTAACCCAAGGATTTTTAGTCAACAAACCTTTTGTTTCATCAAGATTTATTGCTAACAAGTTCCCTCCATTACTTATTCGGCATGTTTCTAGAATTTCTCTAGAGTCTAAACGTAAATTTCCTGAAATAATTATTTCTTTAATTGAAAAATATCTACAAGAAGTAATATAATTATAAGAAAAAATCAAGCCAAAACTAAGTATGATTAATAATAACAAGCTAATAGAAAAAAAAGTGCCGATGCGAAACAAAGACCCAAAAGAATTTTTCACCGAAGAAAAATTAACAAAACTTTCTCTATTGTTTGTATATTTTACTACGCGAGTGTTTCCCCCGCGAGAAAAAATTTTTTTTGAGTCGATTTTTGATTTATTTTTTCTGGTCATGGAAAAATTTTGACCTCTGTCTCAAGTTCAATATTGTATCTTTTTTTAATTTCATCTTTGGCTAAGCCAATAAGCTCAAAAGCCTGTTCGCTTGTTCCTTCTCCTTTATTAATCAAAAAGTTTGCATGTAATTCGGAAAACGCCATTCCGCCAAGCTCTTTTCCTCTAAAACCGGCTTCATCAAGCAATTTTCCGGCACTATTTAAAACAGGGTTTTTAAAAAGACAACCGGCACTATTCGCTTTTACTGGTTGGGTTTGATGTTTTTTCAAAAGACATTCTTGCATCTTAGCGGTTATACTGTTTTTATCTGAAATATTCATTTTAAAAACAGCATTTAAAATCATAAAAAATTGTTTATTAATATTTTGCTTGATTTTAAAACTTCTATAAGAACACTCAAAATCAGCCTTTTCCAAAACTTCCAAGCCTCTTTCAAAGCTGAATATCATTACACTATGTAAACATTTGGCAATTTCATCGCCGTACGAACCGGCATTCATCGCCACAGCTCCGCCAACATTCCCCGGAACTCCGGCTAATCCCTCAAGCCCACTCAAGTTGTTTCTAGCAAAAAAACTTAATAAGACCGGAAGCTTACACGAAGCAGAGACTTTAACAAAAGCTATATTGTCCCCTTGTTCACTTTCGTTGTTTTTTAAAATAAACGGAACAGTATTAAAGTTAGACCTTAACAGAACAAAGGGTAAAAGCTGTTTTGAATCTCTACATAAAATATTGGTACCGCGTCCGATTGCTTTAACTTCCACGCCAAACTTTTTAACTAAATCAGGCAACAAAAAAACGTCATTCTCATCAGTTAAAACAAGTTCGGCGATAGCTCGACCGCCGAGTTTTAAACTGGTCAGTTTTGACATTAATGGTTCATGATTTATTTCTATTGCACACATAATTTCAACAAAAAACTAAAAATATTATAAAAAACTAAAAACATAATAAGAAGTCAATTAATTTTTCAATTCAAAAAACTTTAGAATAAGTATACACTAACTCTAAATTGAAATTTTTTCATCAAATATTTACTAAATTTTAAAAAAAAATTACTTTTATTATAACACGCTGTTTCTTAAAACATTTTCTGTTCAAACCTATCTTTTATCGACAATAATAAAAACTTATTTTGTTTCAGCATCTGCCAAAAAGCGTTGTCCTACCGTATAAATACTACCTGCACCCATGGTTATAAACAAATCGCCTTCTTGAAGTATCTGAGGCAAAGCTGTGACAATTTCATCAAAATTTTGATAATATTCAACGTCCACCTTGCTGACTTGCTGAATACCATGAGCCAAGCTTTGACCGGAAACGCCCGGAATAGGAACCTCAGAAGCGGGATAAATTTCTGTTAACAAAAGTTTATCCACCTTATTAAAACAAGTACAAAAAGCACCAAACAAGGCTTGAGTGCGAGTAAAGCGGTGGGGCTGAAAGGCAACCACCAAGCGTTTATCAGGATAACATTGTCTTGCCGTCTCCAAAGTTGCGGCGATTTCAGCCGGATGATGACCATAATCGTCAACAACAAGTACGCCCTTTGCCTCGCCTTTAAGTTCAAAGCGTCGCCCAACCCCTGAGAAACGAGATAACCCTTCCTTACAGGCTTCAACGGACAAACCGGCCTCCAAAGCTATTCCAATTGCCGCCAGTGCATTTAAAACATTATGTTTTCCGGGTTGAGTCAAGGTAAACTCTCCAAGCGACTTACCTTTCACATAAACGGTAAAAATGCTCTTACTGCTACATGATTTAATTTCTGCTCTTATATCATTGTCTTGAGCAAAACCGTAAGTAATAATCGGGCGTTTAATAAAAGGCAAAATTCTTTGTACGCCAACATCATCACCACAAACAACATTAACCCCGTAAAAAGGTACTTTATTCATAAAGTCAATAAAAGCCGCATCAATTTCTTCTTGGTTCTTATAAAAATCCAAATGATCACAGTCAATATTGGTAATTACGTTCATAATAGAGAACAAGCATAAAAAAGAACCATCTGATTCATCAGCTTCGGCGATTAAATATTTACCAGTTCCAAGTCTGGCGTTTGCACCATAAGTATTTAAACGTCCGCCTATTATAACGGTTGCATCGGTACAAGACGCATCAAAAATTGCCGCAGTAAGTGATGTGGTTGTCGTTTTTCCGTGTGTTCCGGCTATAGCGACTCCTGTTCTTAAACGCATCAATTCCGCAAGCATTTCGGCTCTTGGAATAATAGGTATGGCGTTTATTCTGGCTTGCTCAACTTCAGGGTTGTCTTTTTGTACTGCCGTTGATTTTACTAAAACTTGTGCATCGCCAACGTTTTCCGCTCTGTGTCCTTGATGTATGATTGCTCCAAGGCTACGCAAACGTTGCACAACGGGAGAATCGCTTAAATCAGAACCGCTCACTTGATAACCAAGATTTAACAAAACCTCGGCTATACCGCTCATCCCCGAACCTCCAATACCTACCATATGTATGCGTTTTAATTTACTTTGCATGAATAATGCTCCAAATGTTTTTATAAAATATTAAAATTATGCCAATTTTAGTAACTCGTCGACTAAAATACGAGCCGCATCAGGCTTGGCACAAAGTCTCACAGAGTCAGACATAACAGCCAATCTGGCAGGGTTGTTTAACAACACACAAACAAATTTTGCCAAATCAAAGTCGTTTGCTTCCAATTCTTTTTGTGTCAACAAAATAGCGGCGTTATTATCCGACAGTGCCTTGGCATTGGCAGTTTGATGGTCGTGTGTGGCAAAAGGAAAAGGAACAAGCACAGAAGGTAAAGCCGCCGCACAAAGCTCGGCTATACTGGTTGCTCCCGCCCTACTTAAAACTAAATCACTGTTTTCATAATAGGAACCCATGTTATCAATAAAAGCGGTTAAATGATACTTTCCGCTTTCTTCTAGCTCACTCAATGGTAAGCCAAGTTTAAGACAAGCTTGTTTGGTTTCTTCCAAACCGCTCGCTCCCGCTTGATGAACTATTTTAACCTCTGTGGCTATTAAATCAGGCAAAGCTTTGACAAGTGCCAGATTAATAGCTCTTGCCCCTTGGCTTCCGCCCAATACTAACAAGCGTCTTTGCGGATTACTGCGATCTATATGAAATAAACCTGAAATATCAGAACGCACGGGATTTCCCGTAACTACGCATTTTTTTTCATTAAAATAAACCTTAGCTTGAGGAAGAGATAGACATACCCTCTTTGCTAAACGAGACATCAAACGATTAGATAAACCCGGAACACTATTTTGTTCATGAATTATCACAGGCACACCCGAAAAAACTCCGGCAAGCAAAGAAGGAATAGACGCATATCCGCCAAACCCGGCAATAACAGAGGGATTAATTTTTTTCAATTCTTTTTTAAAAGCCAGTGATTGAAAAAATAAAGCAAATAGAGCCTTAACCCCTGATAATCCTCGCCCTAAAACGCCCTTAACGGGCAAGCCAATAAACTCAAAGCCCGCCTTACTTACTAAATTTGCCTCCGGTCCATAAAGACCGCCAACAAACACAATGCGTATATCAGGATTACTTTTTTTTAACTCTTCAGCCACAGCCAAAGCAGGAAATATATGTCCGCCGGTTCCACCGCTGGTTAAAATTATACTTTTAGACTGTGGATTGTTCATCAAATAACTCTTTTTTTCTTAGCTTTCTGATCGTTTATAAAAAAATTACGCTTAGTTAACTTTCGTCTCGTGCCGTACGAGAATAATTTAATAAAAAACCTACACATAACATTGTAGACAACAAACTACTTCCACCATAACTTAAAAACGGCATGGGAACACCTTTAGGCGGTACAAGACTCATAATAACAGCCATATTTAAAACTGCGGAAATAGAAACAATCAAAGTTAAGCCAAAAGCCGCTAACTTATCTCTCACATCTTTTTGAGCAACAGCAATCTTTAAACCACGCCAAAAAAATATTGCCAACAACAAAAATACGACACAAATACCTACAAAACCCATTTCTTCGCCTAATACCGCAACAATAAAGTCGTTATGAGCTTCAGGAAGATAAAATAATTTTTGTTTACCCGCTCCTATCCCTTGCCCCGTCCAACCGCCAAGAGCTAGTGCATAAAGAGATTGTACTACGTGATAACCCGAATCAGAGGCATCTTTAAAAGGGTCAACAAAAGACATTAGACGTCTGGCTCTATAAGGCGAGTTCACAATCAACATCGCCGCTCCGCCCAATGCAAGCATCGCCGAGAAAAATAAATAAATAAAGCGAGTTCCGCCGGCTAAACACATAAAAAACAATAACATTGCCAAAACCGCCGCACCACCGAAGTCAGGTTGTAATAACAACAAGCCGCAAAACAATCCGGTAATAGCAAAAGGAGGAATAATTCCACGGCTAAAAGTTTTGATAATATCTTGTTTACTACCTAAAAAATAAGCTAAATAAAACACCATGGCAATTTTAACAAATTCCATAGGTTGAACTTTAAAATTACCTATGCCTATCCAACGTTGAGCACCATTTGCCTCGTCTCCAAATGGAGATAACGTTAATAGCAACAATACTAAAGAAATAAACAAGCCAAAATAGTGTACTCCATGCAAAATACTGCGAGGCATACGCCAAGCAATGATCATAAAGATAAGACTCACCAAGGCGAATAATGCCTGACGTTCAAAAAAATAATATTTATTGGAATAAACCAATTCGGCTCGAATACCACTCGCAGAAAAAACCATCATCAAGCCAATTCCGAGTAAAGTTAAAGCGACTCCAAGTAAGTAATAATCAGAACGCCAAGCCGAAACTGCTTTACTGTTAACTCCAACAAAATGTGAGGAATCAGAAAATGAAGACGAAGCACCAAAAGTATTTTGAAACATTGACATAATTATATTCCCTTTGCCAAAAGGCGAAAATGTTCACCACGTTTGGTATAATCTTTATATAAATCATAACTTGCCGTTGCCGGAGACAATAAAACAACGTCTCCGCTCTGAGCCACTTCTTTTACTTTCTTAAAAGCGATTTCCATATCAGGAAACCATGAAATATCAGTAAGATCCGACCATGCTTCTTCAAAAACTTTTCGACTGTCTCCAAACAAAATAACGTTTTTAACGGTTTGTTTGATGAGAGTCGATAAACCCTTTAAATCGCCACCTTTAAATTTTCCACCTGCCAATAAAATAACCGGGCGTTTAACCGATAAGTTGGCAAAGGTCTCCAAAGCAACCCCTAAAGAGGCAGCAGTTGTACTTTTACTATCATTCACATAAAGTACGCCGTCTTTTTCAATCACCGGCTCTAGTCTGTTTTCCAAGGCTTGAAATTTTTCAACAGCAAGAGCGGCACACGCCTCGCTTACTCCAAAAAATTCTACTGCCCAAAAAGCAAATTCTTCATTTAAACGATTATGTTCACCCAACAAGTTAGTCTTTTTAAAACGAGGTTGAAGCGTTTTCGAATCAACAAATTTAACTTGAGCTTGTAAATTATATTGGGCTGTTTCTTGTTTTAATTCTGTGTTAATTAAAGCCAAATCATTTGCATTTTGCTTGGAAAAAAGTTTAAACTTAGCGTCTTGATATTCTTGCATATCGTTATGCCAATCCAGATGATTTAAACCAAGGTTCAACAAAATTCCCACTTGAGGGTGAAAGGTTTGACAAGTCATAAGCTGAAAACTGCTAACTTCCAAAACCAAAACATCAGCCTCTTTTTCGGATAAAATATATTCAGACAAAGGCGTTCCGATATTTCCGCCCAAAAAAACTTTTTTATCGGCTTCTTTAAGCATGGCTGCCATTAAACTTGCCGTTGTTGTTTTTCCGCTCGTACCGGTAATTGCAATCATCGGTGTATCAGTAAACAAAGAGGCAAATTCCAATTCTGCCATCAAAGGAATATCTTTTTGGCTCTTACTTTTTCCCTTAAGAAAGTTTTCTATTTTTTCAGGGTGAATACCGGGGCTTAAAACAGCTAGAACAGCGTTTTCAAAATGTTCGGGTTTATGTTCGCCAACTTGAATCTCTATCCCAAACTCTTTAGCCAAAGCAGAAAACTTATCAGTAATCGCAGTAGATTTTTGTTCCAAAACTCTGACTTTTCCACCAAGTTTAGCCGCCAATAATGCCGCCGCCTCACCGGAAACACCGGCACCAACAACCAGTATCAAGTCGCCTTTTTCAAAGAGTTTATTTTTTATTAGTTTGTCGTTAAGCCCGTTCATCTTAAATTGTCCTATTTTTTTCCGTAATATAAATTTTTAACGTAATTTTAAAATCGAAAGTGCGGCTAAGCCCAAAATAACCGAAACAATCCAAAAACGAATAATAATTTTTGACTCAGGAATACCTTTAAGTTCAAAATGGTGGTGTAATGGTGCCATTCTAAAAATTCTTTTTCCACCGCTCACCTTAAAATATCCAACCTGTAAAATAACCGAAACGGCTTCCGCCACAAAAATACCACCAACAATTATCAAAATTAATTCTTGTTTTGCCAAAACTGCTAAAAATCCTAAAGTTCCGCCCAAAGATAAAGAACCCACATCACCCATAAAAACTTGTGCCGGATAAGCGTTAAACCATAAAAATCCGAGTGAAGCCCCGACTAAAGCCCCACAAAAAACAGTAACCTCACCAACACCCGGAACACCGGGGATTTGTAAATACTTCGCAAGTTGGCTATTACCGGCAACATAAATAAAAATAGCAAAACAAATTCCCGTAACAATTGCCGGCCCGATTGCAAGTCCGTCAAGACCATCAGTTAAGTTAACTCCGTTTGAAGCTCCCACCATAACGCAAATAGCAAACACTAAATAAAGCCACCCTAAATCAGGGGCAACATTTTTAAAAACAGGTACAGATAAAACCGTTGAATACGCAGGGTGTTGCACAAGGATAAACATCACGGTCGTTGCGACTAAAATCTGCCCCAACAATTTATTTCGGGAATTTAAGCCTCGGTTATTTTTACGCCAAATCTTAAGACCGTCGTCAATTAAACCAACACAAGCAAAACCTAAAAAAGCAAGTAAAGATAACCAAATATAAATATTTGTTAAATCAGCCCACAATAAAACACTTGTAACCAACGAAAAAGCAATCAAAAGACCGCCCATAGTCGGCGTGCCTGCTTTTTTGCTATGCAGGTTAACGTCTTCAAGAATGTATTGTCCAAATTTAAGACGTTGTAAAAAACGAATAAACCAAGGTCCAATCAAAATAGTTAAAACCAAAGCCGTTAATAACGCCCAAACAGAGCGAAAAGTAATATAACGAAAAACGTTAAAAACAGAAAATTCGGAAGCTAGAGGATAAAGAAAATGATATAACATAACACACTCGATAAATAGAATTAATTTTTTTGAAACAAGAAAAACACAATCACTTAAAAACTACGCTTGGAGATATTCAGTTAGGGCTTTTGAAATTTCTTCAAGTTTATTACCTCTAGAACCTTTAATCAAAAACACGGCATGCTTACCTTTCAAATTATTTTTGCTTTGAGTACATGATAAAATTCCAAGTTCAGGTAAGGCAGATAAAAAATCTTCGGAGTTATTGACAACTTTAAAAAATCCTTTCCAACCTGAAGTTCGCAAAGAGTTTAAAATAACATCGCCATAAGCTCCCTTCCAAAAAATCGCTTTAGGTCCGATAGTCGCAACTTCAACACCAAGAGAGGCATGAGCTCCGGGAGCTTCTTCTCCAAGTTCTCGCATTTCGCCAAGCATTAAATAAACCTCGGATTTTGATTCTTCGGCCAACTCTGCAACCGTTGAAAGCATACGGTTCATGGATAAGGGATTCGCATTATAGCTGTCGTCAATAATGATATTGTCGCAAAGTTCTTTACAAAAAAAACGACTATCCGGCAAAACCGCCGTCATAAAACCTTTTTTAATTTCATTATTAGTTAAACCAAGACGTTTCGCTGTTGCTACAATAACCGCAACATTTTCTGCTCCAAAAGAACCTCTGAATGGTGTAATTACATCAAATTGTTCACCAAAAACGTAAACACTATAAACACCTTTTCTGATTCCGCCTTCTTGCATTTTTACATCAGCAGCCGGCCCGACATAACTAGCAAAACAATCATACTTTTTATTTTTACTACTGAAAAATAAAATCGGTTTACCAATTTTTAACGCCTCTTCTTGTAAATCGGTATAATCGGCACAAACAACGCCTTCCCCTAAATCCGATAAATATTTTAATAAACGAGTTTTATGATAAGCTACGCCAAGTTTACCAAGCCCTTCCAAATGTCCGGCACCAACATTGACAATAACTGCATAATCAGGATTGATAATTTGACCAAGTTCGTCCATATCATGAGCCTGACTTATTCCAAGTTCCATGATCCAAAACTTTGCGTTTTCCGAGGATGACAACATCGACAAAGGTAAGCCAAGCTGATTATTTTTATTTTTTGGACTTTTTTCACAAAAAGCAACTTGAGAAAGAATATGAGCCAAAACTTCTTTTACTGTGGTTTTTCCGGCTGTTCCCGTTAGAGCAATAACTTTTCCTTTCATATCCTCACGATGTCTGCGGGCAATTTTTCCGAGTGCCAAAATCACATCTGAATATAAAATAACAGGTACAGGCGGAACAGGTCCAAAGGGATTATAAGACGCCAAAATCGCACAAGCTCCTTGATCTACGGCATCTTCGGCAAAATCATGCCCATCAACTCTGGTACCTTTTACACAAACAAACAAAGAACCCTGTTTTACCTCATTACTATCACTTATAACAGAACTAGGCACAAGATTCCAAGCTTCTTTATTCGGAGCAGGTAAGTTATTTAGATCCAAACCCAAAGCTTTGGTCATTTCCAAAAGAGTAAGTTTCATATTAACAGCTCCTTTAAAGTTTGTTGATCGCTAAAAGGATACTTGGTTTCTCCGATAATTTGATATGATTCATGCCCTTTTCCGGCAACCATTAACGCATCACCGGGTTGCATGATTTTTACCGCCAAGGCTAAAGCTTTAGCCCTATCGACTTCTGTATAAACTTTTTTGCAATGTTCCAAACCCTTTGCAACATCACGCATAATCTCAAGCGGCTCTTCTTTTCTGGGGTTATCTGAAGTTAAAATTGCTATATCTGAATATTTTGAAACAACTTCCCCCATTAAAGGGCGTTTTGTTTTATCTCTGTTTCCACCACAACCAAAAAGGGTAATTATTTTTTTAAAACCAACATCTTTTAAAGTATGCAACACATTTTCTAACGCATCAGGAGTATGAGCATAATCAACAAAAATATCCAAACCTTTATTGTTAATAATACGTTCAAAACGCCCATTAACGCCTAAATAATCCTCCAAAACTTTAAAATCATTAGGTTTTAACCCCAAAGCCAAAGCTGTTGCTTGAGTGGCAAGTAGGTTTAAGGCGTTATGTCGCCCCAATAAGTGAGATTTCAACTCCCAACTTTCACCTAAATAAGACATTTTCAAATGTAAGCCTTTTGTGGAATTTTCCAATAATTCAGCGTGTAAATAAGGGTTATCCAAACTAAAATCATTTAATCCGTATGCAATTGCACTTTTATCTTGTTGTAACAAACGCAACCCATAAGAATCGTCTGCATTAATTACCAAAAATTCACCTTTGGTATCAGGGGCAAATAAACGAGCTTTTGCTTGAAAATATGCCTCCATATTTTGGTGATAATCTAGATGATCTTGGGTTAGGTTAGTAAAAACACCAACCTTAAACTTAAGACCTGCCAAGCGCTGTTGATCTAAAGCGTGAGAAGAAACTTCAACAAAAGCAAGGTCGACCTTGTCTTTTTCCATTTGTGAAAAAAGTTCATGGTTTTCCAAACAACCGGGAGTTGTAAGATTTGAATCGTGGTAATGAGAACCCCAACGACAACTGATTGTTCCTATAATCCCGACTTTTTTTCCATGATGACTAAAAAGATAATCTAATAAGTGAGCTGTTGTTGTTTTTCCGTTAGTTCCGGTAATACCTATAATATCAAGATGAAGTGAATCTGTTCCGTAATAAGCCTTTGCCAACTCACCAAGAGCAAACCGAGGGTCAAAGACCTCTATCAAAGTTACCTTATTTGTTTCTGCCAAGCTTATAAACTCTTTAACCAGTTCAGGCCTGCAAACCACAGCAAAAGGTTTTAATTTTAAAACTTCTGCTATATAACCTTCTCCACTTTGGGCTAAATTAGCCAAAGCAGGAAGAGCAACAAAAACAGAACCCGCCTCTACCTTAGCCGAATGAGTATATACAGGAAGCTTTTCGTTTTTAACTTTTTTAATTAAATCACTAAAGAGCATTATCCTAACCCTCCGACAACCATAAGGTACACTTTACATTGTTTTTTTCAGGGTCAGGCCAAGGCGCTCCGGGTTGGGGGTCTTGACGCACAACAACACTACCCTTTCCGTTTATTACAGGAACAAAACCATAACTCGACAATTGTTCAACGGCGCTACGCACACTTTTCCCGGTGATTTTAGGCATAACTTTGGGACGCGTTGTTTGTTTTACTAAATCACTAATTGCCGCTTCGATAGTCGCACCGCCAAGATCAACACCCTCGGGTAAAGCCGCACCCTCAGAAATTTCTTCAACAATAGGTTCATTAAAAGCAGCCAATTGAATATTTGAAGCGTGTCCAAAATAAGCTAAAGTTCTTAAAGCAACCTGTTGAAAAACAGGGGCCGCAACAACACCACCATATGAAGTAAGAGTTGGTTCGTCCAAAACTACAAAAACTAAATATTCAGGTTCTTCAATAGGCACCATTCCGACAAAAGAAGCCACTCGCCCGCTGCCGTATCCTGCTCCGCCTTTATCAACTTTTTGAGCTGTTCCTGTTTTACCACCAACGGAGATACCGGGAATTCTTGCCTGTTTACCTGTTCCGTCTTCTTCAACAACTTCACGCATCATCGAACGCACTTGCCTACTTACCTCTTCGGAGTAAATACGTTCAGGAGGAAAAGAAGCCTCATTTTTATCTATAACCAAGCGTAAAGCTTTTTTAACTCCATTATTGGCTAAAGTATTATAGGCTTGAACAACCTGTAAACCTGTTGCCGAAAAACTTTGTCCAAAAGATGTTGCGGCTAAGTCAATCGGTTGCCATTGCTTATAAGGACGCAAAATACCACGGCTTTCTCCGGCTAATTGAATATTGGTCTTTTGTCCAAAACCAAGACGAGACAAATAAGAATAATATTTTTCAGAACCAAGCTGAATACCTATCTTAGCCATACCTATGTTACTTGAATAACGTAATATTTTATTAACAGGTAACTTATCGTAAGGTTTAGTATCACGAATAGTAACCCCATTAATACGCCAACGACCTTTTTCACAATAATATGTTGAATCTGGGGTAATAACTTTTTCTTCAAGGGCGGCTGCCAATAAAAACGGTTTAATTGTCGAGCCTTGTTCCAAAGCGTCCATAGCAAGCTTATTGCGTTTTATAAAACCATTACTTGCTGTAATGCTGTTCGGATTAAAAAACGGATATTCAGCCCAAGCTAAGATGTCTCCGCTTTTAACTTCAACAACAAGACAACCGCCCCACTTGGCTTTATTTTTTGAAACCGCTTTTTCTAAGGCTTCTTCGGCAAAAAATTGCACGTTAATGTCTAAACTTAACTTTAAATCTGCTCCTGATGCACCGTCCATGCCTTCTTGACTGTTTAAATAAAGCTTTCTTCCGGCAGCATCACGCATAACCATTTTACGAGTTCCCTGCCCTGATAAACTTTCGTTAAAAGCAAGTTCCAGTCCTTCAAGACCTCTGTCATCAATTCCAACAAAACCAAGCAGTTGCCCGGCCAAATGTTTCATCGGATAAACTCTTTCATATTCAGTCGTTAAATGAACTCCCGGCAAATTGGCATTTTTCACATTTAAAGCTGTTTGGTCATCTAACTTACGAGCAAGCCAAACAAAACGCCTTTTTTCAGTTAATGCCGCATACACCTGTTTTTCAGGCATATTTAAAGCTTTTGACAACCGTTGAGCCACAACACGAGGTTCGACAACATCTTGAGGTTGAATAAAAACAGAACGAAATTCAACGCTACGAGCCAAAACATTACCATTACGATCTAAAATATCGCCTCTTTTCCCGGTAATCAATTCTGTGGTTTGATGTTGTCTTAGAGCAACAAGAGCAAGGCGTTGACCATCTACTATTTGAACATGAGCCGCTTTAGCCAACAATAGACACCAAAGCAAAGCAAAGACAACGCCGACAATTTTAATACGCCTGCGTGTCCAGTCAACTTGTCCTGTGCTTTTTGTTGTTGTAGCATCAAGAGAAGTCGTATGACTACTAACAGTTTTAGAAAAAAAAGAAGTCTTTTTCTGTCTACTGTTTCTAGAGCTACGTTTTTTGTCTCTCTCTTTGCTTAACTGCCACTTCATTGTATTTATAACCTCTTTAAAAAACTTTTATCACTCGGGAAAAACTTAATAAAATTACTATTGTTGAGAAATATGGCGAATCTGATTTAACTTGGCAGGATACATTTTAAATTCACCCGCCTTACTAAATAAAATATTAGGGGCTGTGAGCCTATCTCTTTCTATTTCAAGTTTAGCAGTCAAAGAAATTCTTTTGTCTACTTCGCCTTGAAGTTTTTTAAGATCATACGCCATGTCCATTCGTTCAATATTAAACCAAACAAGGCTTAAACCCAAAACAAGGCTAAAAGCAACAGATAAAATAAGTACAACAACACACATATTTAAGTTAAATATGCCACCGTTTTTTACATCACCATTCGTTGTAACCATCTTAGTCAGGTTCATAATTTCATCCTCTAGATTTTTTCTGCAACTCTGAGTTTAGCACTGGCAGAGCGAGAGTTAAAAACAATTTCATCTTTTGACGGTAAAATTGGTTTAGAGCTAATTATTTTTAAGGTAACCTTTTTATTACATCTACAGATCGGAAAAGCCGGAGGACAAACACAAGCCTTGGCTTCTTCTTTAAAAAAATGTTTTACAATTCGGTCTTCCAAAGAGTGAAAACTGATTAAAGCCAGTCTTGCTCCGGGTTTTAACCTTGTAACAATTGTTGAAAGAAATTTATTCAATTCAAAAAGTTCCTCATTAACAAAAATACGCAGGGCTTGAAAAGTGCGAGTAGCCGGATGATTTCTTGCTGTAAAACGCCACTTGGCAGGATAAGCATCAAAGACAATTTGAGCTAATTCTAAAGTAGTTTCGATGCTTTTTTTAAAACGTGCCTGAACAATTGCCTTAGCGATGCGTCCCGCTAAGGGGTCTTCACCAAACTCGGCTATAATTTTTTGCAACTCAGACTCTTCACTCTCGTTAACCACATTCTTGGCACTGCGCCCCGCCTTGCTCATTCTCATATCTAAGGGGGCATCATGCAAAAAACTAAACCCACGTTCGGCAAAATCAAGTTGCATGGAAGAAACTCCGAGATCAGCCAAAACACCGTCAAGACAAGCCCCGGAATAACCAAGTTCGCTTAAAACGGCATCAACATTACTAAAACAAGATTGCACAGCTTGAAAAGCTTCACCAAACGGAGCTAAACGCTTGGTAGCAAACGCTAAAGCATCAGGGTCTCTATCAAAGCCAAGCAACTTAAAGTTTTTTAAACCCATAGCCTGTGCTTTTTGTAAAATACCCTCAGAATGCCCGCCCAAGCCTAAAGTTGCATCTAAATATAAGGCATTATCTTTTAATGCTAAAGCATCTATACACTCAGACAACAAAATAGAAATATGCTTCGGAGTATATGCTCCTCTGTTCATATTTTCTTGTTGTTTTTCTTGTGTATTTTGAAATGCCATGATCCTTGCTCACTATCTTATTATATTAATTTATGTTTTTGAAAATATTTTTCTAGTAATTATAGTTGACTAAGCCTTTATCTTGCTTATCGTCATAATATAGAAAATATTTAAAATATTTCTAGAGATTGTATATAAATATTAAAAAGAAAAATCAACACCGCTTTCAGCTAACAAAGAAGCAACGTCATAATCTTGTTTTAAGACTTCTTCCAACTTCTGAGGTTGCCATAATTCAAGCTTTTGACCTTGCCCGACTATAATCAATTCTGACTCTATTCCTGAATATTCAAGGTGGGTTTTTGATAAACGAACTCTTCCTTGTGCATCAATGTTACACTCTTCGGCTCCGCCTATTACCAAACGCCTAAAGTTTCTTACTGTTAAGGGAGGATTTTTAAGTTGATAAAAAGCTTCTTCAAGCTGTTCCCAATCGGGTAAAGGGAATCCAACTATACAGCCGTCATAAGTTGTAAAAATTATCTTAGAAGACTCACTGCGTGATTCCAAAACCGAACGCAATTCTGTAGGAAGCATTAAACGCCCCTTATCATCTACGCTTCGGCTAAAACGCCCTCTAAATAATTTCAACTTAGACATAACAACCTTAAAATATCATTTTTTTTATCTGGCAAAATATTGAATTGAACACATGAATAATAACTACCACATTATTCCACATTTTACCACTATTTACCAAAAATTTTTTTTAAAGTCTAATACATTGATTACACAAACTTAATTAGGAAAAATAAAAAATAAAATAAAAATAATTATCTTGCAGAAAGGAAAAAACTATAGACTTTTATTATAAAATATCTAGTAAATATCTATAGTTACAAGATTGTCTTATTAAAAACATTCTGTTATTATTATGAAATAATTTCCAATAACAAATACTAAAAGCCCTACGGAATAAGCGTGAATATAAAAAAAATTTTTAATCTGGCGAGTTACCTAATTATTATTCTTTTAGTTCTTTTTTTATTTTCTATAATAAAAGACTTGTCTGAACTCTCGGAATTGGCGTTTAACGGTTCTGGGCGTTTTGTGTTTTTGGGTCTGCTGAGTTTAGTGGGGTTGGGCTTTATCTATCTTTTATATCCTCTTGTCTTTTCGAATAAAAAAATAATTTTAAAATCAAACTATAATGCCCAAGAAAAAGAAACAATTCGCAACGCTCTTAACCTTGGTTTAAACACAAACCCCATTTTAAAAAACAAATTTTTTTTACAATCAGTAAAAATTAACGAATCAGCCCCGGAGCAATCGCTAATAGCTCAAACAACACAAGACGAATTTATAATCATAAACAAACAAAAAGTGCCTTTAAGCTTGTGTTATGAACAACTGGACAAAGAAGCAAAAAAAGAAATTATGTCCATGTCAAAAAAAGTTTTTGTCGGAACAGCCCTCTCACAAAACGGCAAGCTTGATTCGGTTATTGTATTTTTTGCTTTATGCCGAACGGTTTGGCTAACTGCAAAGATTTATAATCATAAACTTCACCCTTTGGAGCTTTTTAACCTTTACCGCAATGTCGCTTATTCTACTTTTTTGGCTTTTTCATTTGAAGAGCTTGATCTTGGTGCCGAAATAAGCGGAAGTTTATTAGAACTCGGGCGGGCAATTTCACCGGCGTTAGGGGCCTCTCAAGTTCCGTTTGTGGGAAATGCTTTAAAAAAATTAACCGGCTCTTGTATCGAAGGAGCTGCCAACAGTTTTTTATTAATCAGAGTTGGTTTAATTACAAGAAATTTATATAAACAACACCTTAATCTTGAGGAACTTCCCTCAAGGGGGGCTGTCTTTAAAGAATCAGGTTCTTGGCTAAAAGAGTTGAGCAACGAAACAGTTCAAACCATTATAAAAAAAATCAAAGACAACATATTTAAAAACAATAAACAAGCTCAAGATAAAGAAATACCAATAGATAACAATCAAAAAGAGTTTCAAAATAATGAATCTTCAAACGACGCCTCAAAGAAAAAATCACTTTTAAACAAATTAAGCCAAAAACCAACACAGCTTTTACAAATTACAAAAACTCACGCTCAAAAAAACTTTAATTTAATTAAAGCCTCAAGCGTAAGTTTAATAAAAAGCTCAAAAAATAAAATAAAAAAACTCAGTTCAAAAACTAAAAAATAACGGTTAATCCGGGCTATTCTCTTCTCTTTTTGCGATAGAGTAATTAACGGTTTCACAGTGTTCTTGAATATCTTTTATGTTTTTTATGAACAACTCGCCAATCCCAGGGGAAAACTTTTTACCAACACTATCACTGATAATTGCCATTACTTTGTCAAAAGGCATACCTTTGCGATAAACCCTATCTGAAGAAAGAGCATCATAAACGTCAACGATAGAAACGACTTGAGCAACGATCGGAATTTCGTTTTCTTTTAAACCCTTAGGATAGCCCGTTCCGTCCCAGTTCTCATGATGTGAATGTGCAATTACCTCGCCCATTTGAATTATAGGATTATGAGACCCCGATAAAATCTTCGCGCCTATTTGCGTATGTCCTTTAATTAATTCAAACTCTTCAGCAGTAAGAGCATCAGGCTTTAATAAAACTGAGTCGGCTATACCTATTTTTCCAATATCATGTAAAGGAGCAGCCGCACGAATTGCATCAAGGCGAGACGGTGCCCAACCTAACAGACCTCCCATAAAAGAACTCATTGCGGCAATACGCATAACGTGTTGGGCTGTTTCTTGATCTCTTGATTCTAAAGCATTAAAAAGCCTGCTTATTATCTCTTCTTGGGTTTCTCTAATATCTTGAGTTTGTTTTCTGACTAAACGTTCAAGGTTATCATTAGATTCTCTTAATGCACGTTCAGATTTAATCAACCTAATGGCACCCTGAATACGCAATTTAAGCTCTAAAACTTCAAAAGGCTTAACAATATAATCATCAACCCCACCCTCGCTAAAACCCGCAACAATATCAGTAAATTCATTGCGACCTGTTAACAAAATAATATATATATAATGAGAAGTTGCACTAATTTCTCTAACTACTTTCGCCAGAGAAATACCGTCCATAATCGGCATCTCCCAATCAGTTATAATCATATCAATTTCAGAACCACAGTTGAATAAAACTTCTAACGCCTCTTTACCATTAGAGACATCAGTAACCTGATGCCCCCATTTACGGAGATGATCTGAAAGAATCATGCGAGAAATAAGCTGATCTTCTGCTATTAAAATATGCATAATATGCTCACGCTGGTTGTAGTATTGATGAAGATATATGAAACAATATTTTTTTAAAAAATAAAAAAAATCTAAATAAAAAAAGAATATTTATCATATTTGGCAAAATCAGGTTATATTTTAAAAAAACTTAAAAACAAATAATAAACGTTTTATATGAAAATCAGCTTCTTTTATTGATTATAAAAAAGGGCTGACTAGACTATTCCTTAAAAAAGTTTTTCATACTCAGGATAAGAGCCTCCATATTTTTAGATAAATAATAATATTCGCTGGTAAGTTCTTCTTTTGCATCAGGCAACATTTTGTCTCTTCCATATTTTTCTATTTTCAAACAAGTCTGATAAACCGCTCCACGACTATAATAACTTGAAATTCCTTTAAGAGAGTGAGCCGAAGAAACTAACAATTCGTTATTACCTTCATTAATTGCCTCTAAAATACCATTAAGCTGAATGGGTGCATCTCTAAAGTAAACGTCCATTGTTGCGGCAATCAATTCATTATTTCCACCAAAGGCATTGGAAACAACTGCTTTATCTATACTATCACTTATACCTTCTATTGGTATATTTTCTCTTTTATGTTCTTCTTTTTGATTTTCTTTTAAATCAGCAAGGGCGGCAACATTTCCAGAATCAATTTTGTTATCTAAAAAATCAGAGTTTTGTGAATTTAGAGGCTCGCTATTTGTTGTTCCAATAATACTTACAACGCCACTGTTAACAGTATAATTATTCAGTTTTGCACTTATAAAACGTGCCATAATATCATTTAAAGATTTAGAAAGGGCTTCAAGCTGAATAGGTTTAGAAACATAATTATCCATACCTATTGCAAGATATTTTTCACGATCTCCTTTTAAAGCATTTGCTGTTAACGCAATAATTGGAGTATATTGACCTGAGTTATTGTTTTTTTCTTTTTCTCGAATAAGCTGAGTAGCTCTAATTCCGTCCATGATCGGCATTTGAATATCCATCATAACAAGATCATAAGTAGCTTTCTCTAACGCCTCCAAAACCTTTTGTCCATTTTCAACAATTGTATAATTATGTCCTAACGTAGAAAGCATTTTTGAGATAACAAGTTGGTTCATCTCCATATCTTCTGCTAAAAGAATATTTAATTGAATACGTGCCGTTACATCTTTGTCGATATAGCTGGCGTTACTGTCAATACAAAGTTCATTGCTACAAAGCCCAAGTGCCTTGCCCATAGCCAACATTAATTCTTCCGGACGAATAGGTTTAGACAACAATACATCATAGCTCTTTAACTCATCACTATCAAGAAAGACATTGGCAGAGGATAATAAAATCACGGGTACATCTTGAAAATCAGGGTTAGAACGCATCAGTTCCAACATATAAAAACCGTCTTTATCCGGCATATGTACATCTAATAAAACAATATCAAAAGCTCTATGAGAATTAAGCCCAAGCTTTAAATGATGCATGGCATCATCGACGCTTACGCTATCTTGGACGCTAAAATTCCACGAAGAAAGATATTCAGAGTAAATTCTTCTGTTTGTGGCGTTATCATCAACGATCAAGGCTTTTAAACCTTTAAACTGTACCGTCGACATACCAATTTTTGAAAGGGAAGAATCAACTAAAAACGGCAACTCCAAACTGACAGAAAAGGTACTACCCTTGCCCTGTTCACTCTCTAAAGAAATTTCACCGCCCATCAATACTGTTAAGCGATGAGAGATCGTTAAACCAAGCCCAGTTCCGCCATATTTGCGAGTCGTCGAAGAGTCTCCCTGTTCAAAAGAATCAAAAATATTTTTTTGTTTTTCAAACGGAATGCCTATTCCGGTATCTTGAACTTTAATTTTCAAAGAAACTTTGTTTGCCTGTAAATTAACCAACTCAACGCTTAAACTAACCTCACCGCTATCGGTAAATTTAATGGCGTTACTTAAAAAATTTGTTACAACCTGTCTAATTCTGTTGCTATCTCCGTCTAAATGATCGGGAATATTGGAATTTATATCTACAATTAATTCTAAATTCTTTTTATAAGCAATCGGTGCAATCGCTTTTACTGCACCAAATATCATATCTCTAAGACTAAACGGTTCTGAGTCTATAGACATTTTACCGGCTTCTATCTTAGAAAAATCTAAAATATCGTTTAAAACAACAAGTAAACTATCGCCACTATTTTTAATAGTCGCCGCCATTGATGCTTGTTCTTGGTTGAGCTTTGTTTGCAACAATAAATCAGCCATACCGATAACTCCGTTTAAAGGAGTACGAATTTCATGGCTCATATTTGCCAAAAAATCACTCTTTGAACGACTGGCAGATTCAGCGACGGCTTTGGCATTTTTTAACACCTCTTCACTGGCTATCCTCTCGGTATCATTCATAATAATACCGCCGACTCCATCAATTAAACCTTTTTCGTTAATTATAGGAAAAATATGAGCAACAAAGATTTCGCTTTTATCATTTAGATCAAAGTGTCCGGAAATTTCAACAGCGGTCAAATCTTTACAAGCGGCATTTTCAGCAGTCTTGATTTTATTTGATAACTCAGACGGCATAAGCATTGTATCTACGCAAGCTTTGATTTCTTTAGTGGTTCTCCCGAGTAAGGCGGCGTAATATGCGTTACATAAAACATATTCTCCCACCTTGTTTTTTAAGAAAATACCTGCATCTGAATTATTCATAAAAGCTACAAGTTGGCTTTGTTTTAACGCCAATTCTTTGGTGCGCTCTTTTACCCTATCTTCAAGTTCACAAGCCAAGTTTTTAAGGTCTTGTTCCGCCTTTTCTTTGGCATTCATATTTGTGTTGAGATAATTCCCGCCCCAAAAAATTAAAATAACAACAATAAGCCATAAAGCTAAGTGGCTTAATATCATCTGAAAATAAGTTTCTTGTGCAATTTGAGTAAAAGGTTCCATAGGAACCAAAACACTTATACCACCATGAATTGCACCCAAGGTATTTTGAGGTTGAGTATGACAGGTTAAACAGTTTTTATCTAAAATCAAAGGGCGAATAAGTCGCATATAGGGGCTATTATTAATAGTTTCTATTGACGAAATTTCATTAACCTGTTTTTTTTCCAATAAATTAAGAGCCTCAAACTCCCACTCATCAGACATATTAAGCGGACGCAAAGGATTATTGCTCGCCAATCTTGCCACAACGCCAGACTCTAAAGCACTCATTTCATAAATAAGACGCACCATTAAAGAAGCATTGATTTTAGTCAATATTTCCCCGGTTGGTGTTTCTACTTCGCGACCATAAGGAGCAAGATAAGGATTAGGGCGTATTTCCTCGCCAATAGGGGCATATATTCCACCTACGGCGACATTCCAGGTGATTAAAGAGGAATCTTTTTCAAATATGGTACGAGCTTGAATTCTGGCATCTTCTTCGCTTTGCCGTTCCGCCCGAGAGAGGCTTGACCATAAAGACAACAGCACCAAAAAAGTCCAGAGTAAGATTAACCAAAAAATAAATTTTAAAACCGCTTTATTATGATTCTTAGAAACAGACTTAAAACCAACTGTATTCATCTTTTTAAACTCCGGAGCAAAAAGCAGTATTATAGCAAAAGGAGAACAACTCAGCGCACACAGGTGTAATCTTATTTTATCAAAGGTGAATCAAAAGGAACAAAATAAAAATACAAAAAAAACTTTAAAAACACAAGTTTTTTATAATAAATATAATATATTGAGACTATTGCACAATAGGCTCAAAGTGGCTTTCGTCAGAAAGACACTCCACAAACCACGAATAAGGAAAATTAAATTTTCCTGTAAAATTAGTGGTTTGTGTGACTTAAGACGTTTTATGCTATGTTCATACAGAGCATAAAACGATGATAAAAGCACGCAAAACGGAGTTTTGCAATGGTCTTATATTAGTTAAAGGTTATAAATACAAAAAATCCGACAGCTTTCAAAACTGTCGGATCTATTAACTATGATAACAAAATCTACAAATAAAGCTCTAAAGAAGATACTTTAAGCCTTTACAGCCGCATCATATTCTGCTTGTAAAGAAGCAATTAACTCCTTAACGGATAACAGCGTATCAACTCTATATGCATTTACCCCACTAAAAGCAAAACCCTTATCAAGATTTCCCTTCATAGCGTTAAGCAACGCAGAGGCAATGCAATAAGGAGAGTTTTTAGGATCACAGGTAGTAACACACTGAAAAATACATTTAAACTTTACTTGCCCTTTTTCAACAGCTTCAATAAAAGAGTTGCGAATAGCTCGACCCGGCATACCCACAGGGCTTTTAATAATTGTTAAATCTTCCGCTTTGGCGTTAATAAAGGCCTCTTTAAATCTAATATCGGCATCACATTCATGAGTAGCAACGAAACGAGTTCCCATTTGCACTCCTGATGCTCCTAAATCTAAAAACTTTTTAATATCAGCACCGGTATAAATTCCACCGGCAGCAATCACCGGAATAGCACAACCTTTTTTGTCTTCAAAAGCTTTAACAGCTTCGACAACCTGTGGCACAAGCTCTTCCAACTCATGATCTTTGCTGTCAAGTTCCTCAAGCTTAAAACCTAAGTGTCCACCGGCTTTTGGACCTTCAACAACAAAGGCATCAGGCAAATAATCAAATTTTGACAACCATTTACGACAAAGCAGTGAAGCCGCTCTCGCAGAAGAAACAATAGGTACAAGTTTTGTATTGAAGGTTTCTTTTCTTTCTTCACAAGCTTCAAAAAGATATTTAGGAAGTTCAAGAGGCATTCCCGCACCGGAAAAAATAACATCAATTTTTTCAGATACAGCCGTCTTAACCATTTCGGCAAAGTTAGTCAGAGCAACCATTATATTCATGCCAAGCAAACCGTTGCTACCAATACTCAGTTCTTTGGCTTTGGCAATTTCTTTTCTAATTGCACGCAGGTTGGCTTCTAAAGGATTTTGAGCAACATCAGGTTCACGCATACCAATCATTGCAGCAGCGATAACGCCGATTCCGCCTTCATTCGCAACAGCAGCCGCAAGGTTGTGCAAAGAAATTCCAACCCCCATACCACCTTGAATAATTGCATATTTAGCAGTTTTATCACCGAGTTGTAAACTTGGTAAAGACATTTATTTCTCCTTATGTCGGTTATATAAAACCAACGAATTATTACATAAAGCCTATAAAATGTTAGGCTTGCATGATGACATAAAAGCACAATATTTACAAGAACGATTTTCACGAGAATAGAAAAAAGGAGAAAATAAAAGATGAATTAAAATAAACTCCAGTAAAACAGGAAGTTTTATATCTAAAATCTCACTTAAAAATTCATCACTCACTTTATCTGAAAACAAAGCGTTTTCTGTTGATGACTCGGAAAGTTCAACCCAAAAAGCATTTTTGAGATGTTCATATTGACTTTTTGATGTTTTATTAAGCATATAAAGATAAAGTGGCATTTGTAAAGACTCAACAGAATCAGACACAAGGTTAAAAAGTTCTAACCCTTCTGAATCACAGCTTTTATTTTTATCAAAATATATTTCCTTATTCCATTTTTCCAGTCTTTCCCAAAGTTCTTCATCTTTCCAAAACTGTTCTTTGATTTTTGGAGTCGAACCTGTTTTATAATCTAAAATATAAACTTCGCCCGCTCTTTGATCAACTCTATCAATAACGCCATATAATTTACAATGCAAAGTTGTTTTGTTTTTTAAAACAGTTGAAAAGGTAGAACTCTGCTCTAAAAACAGTTGTTTATCTTTAAGATTTAAGATGAGTTCTCCGTGAATGCTATGTTCTAAGTGTAGTATTTGAGTAGTTTCCGGAAAGTTTTCAATTAAACGCCTTAACCTCTCTATACCTGTAACTTCCAACATAAGCCATGAATCAGCAGGTAAATGAACTTCAGATTTCAATTCATTAAGACGTTTTAAAAAGATACTTTTTAGCTCGTTAAAGTCTAATTCTTGTTTTTCTATTACCTTGTTCAAATAAGGCTTAAAAAAATCGCACAACACTTGATGTAATAATTTTCCGACTTCTCTAGGATCATCTTCTTCGTTAACCCCTTCAAATTCTTTTAATTTTGCTAAACGCTCTAACGCAAAACGAAAAGGACAACGCAAATAAGCATCTAAAAAAGTTGCAGAAACTCCGCCCTGTTCAAGCTGTTTTAAAATCTTTATAATAAAAGGTTGGGTTTTGGGAATGGAAATAAAATTGCGTTTAATGCCCTTTACGTCGGATAAAATAATTCTTAAAGGGTCATCTTCTTTATATTTTAATTCATTTTTTTCCAAAATGTTCTCTTGAGTCTGTTCAGGTTGCAAAAGGCGACCTTTTTCCTGCTCCGCTTCCCAAATAAGCTCTTCGATAAAACGAGAACGCTGTTTACGTTCATCAAGCAAAGCTCCGGCACTTTGTTCAGAACGCGTAAATAAAACAACCTCATCAGCCCCGGCATATAAACGCCAAAAATGATGAGCCAACATATCTTCTCTTTCAGCTCGTGAAGATAAGCCAAGTTCCGCTCTTAACGCTTCGGGCAATAAAGGATCTTGAGGCGGGTTTCCCGGTAGTTTGTCTTCGGTTAAATCAAGAATAAAAAGCTTTTTAAAATTTAACAACCTTGCTTCCAAAAAACCAATAATTTGAAGTCCGGTTAAAGGCTCACCTTCAAAAGGAACTCGCTCCCCTTCCAAAATATTACGCAATAAGGCAAATAACGCAAAAATGGGTAGGGTTTTATCACTCAATACAGAATTAGCAAACTCAGGAATAATTTTTTGTAAAAGACGATACAAACATTCGGCATCTAAAGAAAAATGTTCCCACAAATTGGTCATTTGCAAAGGGTCTAAAGACTTTGCTCGGCTCTCTGCATGTTCTTGTAAAAACAAAACGAATTCGACTAATGCCAAGCTTAATTCTTTTGCCGTACTTATTTGAGCAAAGTTTTTAAGACATATTTTATGCAACAAAAATATCGCGTCTCGTTCTGCTGGACTAAAACGCCCCTCATCAAAACGCTCATTTTGAATCTTGTTAAGCAACACATCTATGGAAATATAAGGCTCACCTTCCAATAGCTTGGTTTCAAGTTTTTGCAATAACGAAGCAAAAGAACCCAACTCGGGGTGATTTAACGCTTTTAAAAGCGGGTTGCGATAGAGTTCTTGCAAATCTTTCCAGTAATACATTAAATTATCAGGATTTTCCTGAATCGTTTCTCTTGTAAGCGACGACATTTGTTCTTTAATATTAACATTTTCTCGCAAACGCATAATTAAATCAATCAAACGCAACAAAGAAGAATGAGCCAAAGGATAACCCATGGAAATATTCACATCTTTATTTGGGACTGTGTGTAAAGTCGGTAAAAGTAACTCAGTATAAGGCAAAATAACGGCGGTTGATTCCAAAACTGTTGATTGCGTAACCGAACCTGAGGTTTCCAAAAAAATATCTACGTTTTTTGCAGAATCAAATTCATGCCTTAAAGCTGTTAATTCAGAATGAAGATCATAGCCTTCCCAAATACGCAACGTTGGTTTTTGCTTGGTTTTTTCGTTAAAAGATTTGGGGTTAAGACTAAAACCTTCTACTCTTGCCCCCCAACGTTTGATTAAAGCACTATGTTCCAGACAGTGGATATTTTCAAGCCCTTCGAGTAACTCAGGAGCAGAATGCAAACAAAGCTTTGTATCAAAGTGTCTCCAAAGCCCTTTAAAGATAACTTCTTCGGTTTCTTCCAGATTATAAAAACCGGCAAGCAGAATTTTTTTATTCACCAAAAAATTTTGAGTCCAGTTCGGAATAATACCGTTGATTTTGCTATATCCACTAGCTGTATAATTATCAAGCTCGCTAATAACGGCGGCCGCTTTAAAAGCCTCAAACCCGTTGGTAGTCAGTTTTTTTTCTTGTAACAACAAACTGTATTTATTAGAAATCGCCCTTAACGATGCCAAAAGAGCAGAAGCATACTCTTGCACCTCGCCTTCTAAAAAATCTAAGTTTTCCGGATCTTTGTTTTGTTGCCAACAATCTTCAAACAAATTAATCAGGCGAACTCCCCAAGGTAAAAAAAGCGAAAAGTCATCTAAAGGAAGTTTGTGCAAACTTGAAAATTCCGGTGCTTCTTTTTTTAATTCAAGGATAATTTGGTGTAAAAAACCCAGTTGATCGAGCAAGCCAATAGTATTTGCTTTGTTTTTCAAAGCCTTGGAACAAATCAGCCTTCTTAATTCTTGTACCGTGATACATTCAGGTAACAAAACCGGTTTTGGGATAGTTTGGTTTTTATAAAACGCTTCTCTTAAATAACGTGCCGGTCTGGAGTGAGGAAAAACCACAAGAGCTTTATTGGGTTGCCCTTCTGTTTCTTTCATAATTAAAGAACTAAGGGTAAAAATAAAGTCTTCCTGCCAAGGAATCAGTATAAAATCAGAACAAAACGACATATAATCATACCCGACAATACAATGGTTATTTTGATGAAGAAAGAAAAAACATAAGTGAACAATTAAAAATTGTAAACTCTATTTTTCTAATTTCTTTAAAGTAGATAACGGCTTGGGATTAGGGTTAATTCCAAGTAAATCAGAATAACCTCGCACCGGTTTTAACTTTACACCACTTCTCGCCCCTCTGTAACGATATACTCCCGCAGGGCGTACAAGGTTAAGTGGGTTTTGTGCTAACATTGCATTTGAGGCTTTGCCCTTGGCGGATAAACGAGTTGCAACGGCTTGAACAGTATACGCATAAACACTATCATGGTTATAGGTTCTTAAAACGGCAAGTTGTTGTATCGGGGTAAGCCCTTTTCGCCAGCCGTTTTGTTGTAAATAGCTGGCAACACTGTGCACGGCATCAGCCAATTGAAATAAATTTATTTTTCCATCAGCATCGGCATCAACACCATAAAGAGGTACATTACTCGGCATAAATTGACAAATACCCACCGCACCATACATTGAACCGGGTATTTTCATTATTTCCATATCTATCGCCGTGGCATAATTTAATAAAGCCTTTAATTCTTCATACGCCCAATCTGATTTAGTTAAAAGACTTTGAGCCACAAAACTCTTCTGCCCCTGTCCTAGTTTAAGCTTTGAAATACGAGTGGCAACGTGGTCAATACTATTGCTTAAAGCCATACTGGCAAGGTTATAAAAGGCCGGTTCGCTTCCAAGGTCTTGTCCTAAGTTGGTTTCAACAAGTAAAAGAGAAACAATAATATGGGAAGGCACTCCATATTTTTTTTCGACTTCCGCAAAAAGTTCTTTATTTTCTTTAACCAAATTACGACAAGAAGCTAAAGACGAAGATTCGGCTACGGGTTTAAGTTCATCATCAACCTCAAAATCAAGGTTGGTGTTATCTTTATGATAAGACGAAAAGCCCCCGTAACGCAGGCTATAAAGTTCCATAATCTTATTGCCCATTGGTACAGAGGTAAACTTTATTCCCAACTGTTGAAAATCAGAACGTATTTTTGTTTCATCAAAACCGTCTGCTATCAATCTTTGGATTAAAGGCTCCCACAAATCAGGGGCGTTGGCATCAAATTTTTTAGGTTTAGTTTCTTTTTTTTCTTCAACAAGTGGTGTTGTATCCGGTGTTGTCGCCGATATTGGTGCCGATATTGCCGGCTGATAAATTTTTTCCAATAATTCTTTTATATCAATCAAATTTTTAAAAGTCGGCTCGGGAGAAATTCCCGCTCTCTCATTAAAAAGCAAAAAGGCATGAGAATTGGTATTTGCCATAACATTAATAGGCAGAAACAAAAAACAAAAGAAAACAGAAAGATATATAGATAAATTTAGTAAATTATTCCCTATATTTTGCTTTCTTTTCATATATAAATAAAAAATCTTTTTTAACATAAAATAAAAACCTGATTATTATATTGTTAATTTAAAACAATCACAAAATAAGACTAATTTTTTTATTGTACAGTAGAATATTCAATATAATAATTAATAAAAACAACTAAATATATTTTTAAGCCAAAATTTTTTAACAAGCTCATCAGACTAAATAAGTCTTTGGTCTCATAGCGACTTTAGTCAGAAAGACACTGTAAAAACACAAATAATTAGTGTTTTTGTGCCTTAAGAGATTTTAGACTATGTGTATACAGAACATAAAACGACGACAAAGCACGCAAAGCGGAGTTTTGCAATGGTCTTACTTTTATATATACATTATTTATATAAAAAAGATCAAGACATGATTTAGCGTCATATCTTGATCTTTTATTTTTTTACAAACGTCTAATTATTAACAGCAGAATCAGCCAAAACCTTTGCTTCAGAGCTACGTATCATTAACGGAGCTTTACCTTCGGTAATCACCTCAGTATTAACAACACATTCCACAAGGTCTTTTTCGCTCGGCAAATTATACATAATTTCAAGCATTGATTTTTCCAAAACGTTACGCAAACCTCTGGCTCCGGTTTTACGTTCAAGGGCCAGTTTTGCAACCGTGCGTAAAGCATTGTTGGTAAAACGCAACTTCACTTTATCGAGTTCAAAAAGTTTTTGATATTGTTTAACCAAGGCGTTTTTCGGTTCGGTTAAAACCCTGATTAAATTATCTTCGCTAAGTTCGTCGACATGGGTAATAATAGGAATACGTCCAATAAATTCGGGAATTAAACCAAACTTAATTAAATCGCCCGGGTGAATTC
Organism: Desulfovibrio litoralis DSM 11393; assembly: GCF_900143255.1. Lineage (NCBI taxonomy): Bacteria > Pseudomonadati > Thermodesulfobacteriota > Desulfovibrionia > Desulfovibrionales > Desulfovibrionaceae > Desulfovibrio > Desulfovibrio litoralis. Next base: position 32,043 of record NZ_FRDI01000004.1, on the reverse strand, counting down.
GCTCTAAATAATTATTTTCTTTTTCATCTTGTGAAATCAAAACCTTGGCACCAAAACCCATGGTTTTTCCTTTGGTGCGTTTTTCTATGATTTTTTCCAAACCAACAAAAGCCCCACCAAGGATAAATAAAATATTTGAGGTATCAAGGCGAATAAATTCTTGCTGTGGGTGTTTTCTTCCGCCTTTTGGAGGAATATTGGCCTCTGTACCTTCGATAATTTTTAATAAAGCCTGTTGAACGCCTTCTCCGGAAACGTCTCTGGTAATTGACGCACTATCGCCCTTACGCGATATTTTATCAATTTCGTCAACATAGATAATGCCTTTTTTAGCCTTTTCAACATCATAGTCAGCATTTTGCAATAGTTGAACCAAAATATTTTCAACGTCTTCACCAACATAACCGGCTTCGGTTAAAGTAGTTGCATCAGCAATAGCAAAAGGTACTTTTAAAATTTTTGCCAGAGTTTTCGCCAAAAGGGTTTTACCACTTCCCGACGCTCCCAAAAGCAAAATATTACTTTTTTCAAGCTCTACGTCGTCGCCTATTTCATTTTGAAAGAAAACACGTTTATAATGATTATGCACAGCGACAGATAAAACCTTTTTGGCATTTTCTTGTCCAATAACATATTCATCAAGGCGAGCCTTTATTTCGGCAGGTGGCAACAACACTCCACTATTGTGAATATCTTCAATTTTTTCATCTGACAACATTCCCCTGCAAACATTAATACACTCATTACAAATAGCGGAGTTATCCGCACCTGTAATAATACGCTCAACACCTCGATCAGTTTCACTTTTTCCACAAAAAGAACAACGAAGTTTTTTATTTTTTGTATCCATTTTGATAAACCTTAATGAAAAATGGTATATTATTTAACAAATATAATTTGTGATTTTTATAAACAAACTTAAAAACATTAAAAAATCAGCTAACTTAAAGACCTTCTAAGGTCTATTGATTGATAAACATCTTAGCTGAATATTATACTGGTGATATTTATTCCAACTCAGAGTTTAAATCTAAGCGAGAAGTTAAAATACGGTCAATTAAGCCAAATTTCAACGCTTCATCAGGGCTCATAAAGTGGTCTCTTTCCGTATGCTTTACAATTGTTTTAATATCTTTTCCGGTATGTTTCGACATAATCTCGTTTAACATTTCTTTTAAACGTAAAACTTCTTTGGCTTGAATATCAATATCTGTTGCCTGTCCTTTAAACCCACCTGAAGGCTGATGAATCATAATACGACTGTTGGGCAGAGAATATCTCTTTCCGCTTGCACCGGCAGAAAGCAACAAAGCACCCATGCTGGCGGCTTGTCCCATACATAAAGTAGAAACCGGCGAAGAAATATATTGCATTGTATCATAAATCGCCAAACCGGCAGTAACCGAACCGCCCGGAGAGTTGATATATAAAAAGATTTCTTTCTCAGGGTCTTCCGATTCCAAAAAAAGAAGCTGGGCACAAATTAATGAAGCGATATGATCATCAACAGGCAAACCCAATAAAACTATGCGGTCTTTGAGCAAGCGTGAATATATATCATAAGCTCTTTCCGAACGCCCGCTCGTTTCAACAACCATAGGTATATTCATATTAAATCCTCTTGTTTGTATAATGGATAACAAATGATTTATACTATTTTATTTCAAAAAAATCAACGAGGATAGAGTTGTTTTGTTCTATCCTCGTTTATTATAAAAAATCAATATCAGAAAAACAAAGCTCGATAACGTTGTTTTATTCTGCTTTTTTCTCTACTTCAACAACTTTTGCTTTTGAATACATAAGTTCCATAGCTTTATCGCCAAGAATACGATCACGCAAAGCAAAAATTAAGTTGTTTTGAATATAATGGTCTTTAAGTTGTTTGTAGTCATGTCCACCTTGAACGGCGATACTACGCAACTCACGGTCAACCTCTTCTTCTTCAACGCTTAAGCCTTCTTTTTTAGCAACAGCAAGTAAGAAAAGTTGAACTTTCGCAAGGCTTTCTGCATCAGATCTGGCACCATTGCGTAACTCTTCAGGGGTTTTACCTAAAGACTCAAGGTTTTTACCCTGACGTTCCAATTTATTTTTCATATCAACGAGGATATTATTCATATAATTATCGACAAGCCCTTCAGGCAGAGGAAAATCTACCATCTTTAACAAGCCTTCAACCATAGAGTGTTGAGCTTGAGACTTGGCAAGATTTTCTCTTGTTTGCATGTAAGAGCCACGAATTGATTCTTTCATTTTTTCAAGACTTTCAAAGTTACCGGCTTTTTTGGCAAACTCGTCATCTAAAGGAGTAAGTTTACGCTCTTGAATAGCGTGAACTTTAATTTTCATTGTATAAGTTTTATTAGCAAACTCAGGGTTAATAAAATCAGCAGGGAAAGTAATATCGCCTTCGCCTTCTTTTCCTAAAGGAATAGTTTTTACGAGGTTTTCAAAATCTTCCAAAGCCTGACGCTCACCGATATGCATTTGGAAGTTATCGGCTTTAATGCCTTCTGCTTCCTTACCGTTTTCATCATAAGCGATAAAATCAATGCTGGCTATATCGCCGTCTTGTGGTTTACGCTCTTCGCTAACCGCAACAAGCTCGCTCATGTTTTTATTGATGCGTGCTAAAACTTCGTCAACTTCGGCTTCGTTTACTTCGGGCTTGTTATACTCTACTTCAAAACCTTCATAATTAGGTAATTCAATTTCAGGTGCAACTTCAAAGGCAATCTCATATTTAAACTCTTTGCCTCTTTCAAGCTCTTTACCTTTAAAGTCAATGCGAGATAAAGGGTTACACTTTAACTCGGTAATGATTTGGTTGATGTGAACATTAACAAGGTCTGTTGTCGCTTCACGATAGATAGAATCTTTAAAGCGTTTTTCAACAACACTAACAGGGACTTTTCCCTTACGAAAACCATCAAGAGACACAGAGCTACGGTACATGGAAACAGCAGTAGACAAGGCTGCCTCCACCTCTTCAACAGGTACGGTAACAGAAACTTTTTTCTTAACAGCAGAGAGGTCTTCAACTGTATAATCCATAAACTTTGGCTCCTTAAAAATACAAATAATAAATAAAAGATAAAAAAAAAGTTGCGTCCAACAAAACAGTTAAAAACATTTTAAATAAAACTGTTAATCCCTGACACAGTATTTAAAATCATTCAAACAACATTTGATGTAACTCAACTATATTCAAAAAGCATCTAAATAATTTGGTGCGAGAGGGGAGGGTCGAACTCCCATGCCTAAGGCGCTAGATCCTAAGTCTAGTGCGTCTGCCAATTCCGCCACTCTCGCAACTAAAAAAAAACAATTGAAAAACTACTTAAAAGAAACACTTCTAAGGAAGTATTAAGTTTAGCAATAAAACATAAATTATACAAGTAAATTATATTTTTCGTTTTAATTTAGATCATCAGGCATTAACCTTTTAAGTTCTAAATTCAACAAAGAATAGTCTTTTTAGCAGGCTTCTTTTATCATGTCAAGATTTATGATAAATTTATTATTTTTTCTTCTAAGTTTACAGATTATTTTAATAAAGGGACAATAGGTACCATCTCAACCATCTTTTTTCTGTGGGTCAAGATTATATGAAAATATTGCTCTTGCGGGATAGAAATATAAGGCACATTTCTGGTTCGTCTAAAGTTGAAATTGGCTAAAATCATACGATTAATCGCTTGATGCCCGACTATCATCGTGCCTGCGGCTGCCCCTGATAAAAACAAGGCTTTTTTTAAACCACGATAAACTCGCTCATATAAACTTGCGTAACCTTCACCTTGAGGATAGCAATAGTTATATTTATCTTTTTTTCTCGCCAAATACTCCTTGGGGTAACGCTCTGCTATTTCTTTATAGGTCAAACCCTCACAAATTCCGGCATGAATTTCATCAAACTCCGGTAAGGCGTGTACAATACATTTTTTTTGTTGTTCAATCAAAATTGAAGCGGTTTCCTGACTGCGTTTTTTAGTTGACGTAAACACAAAAGGTACGGGAATTGCCTGAAAATGTCTTGCCAACGCCCTCGCCTGTTCCCACCCTCTTTGGGTTAAAGACGGGTCGCCGCCAATACGATGTTCAAGGTTAAATTGACTTTCCGCATGACGCACAAGATAAAGGTGTTGAATCCAATCAGATATGAGAATATCTCTCATTTCAACATAATATGGAAGAGTTTCGTCTAGTTTCTCGTCTAAAATACAACTATTTAACGTATCAAATTTAATATAGTTTTTTTCGTCTTTTAACCCGACAAAAACACGCTTATATTGCTCAATTCGCTCTTTAAACCACTTTATCGCCGTTTTTTTATCGAGTTGATCAAACTCAGGCAACATACTCTTTCGCAAAATACTGGTATTAAGCATTTCTTCATCTTCATTGATACACTCTATAAAAAAAACAGGAATACCGTCGCTTTTGTGTTCAATACTTTTCCTACGTTCTGGGCTTGAGTTGGTGGCGTCTAAAATCGCAATATGACCACCCTGTTCCAAAAAAGATTTTGCATAGGCAATATTGTTATAATAAATATCTTCCCTATATTTTCTTGCACTTAAATTATCTGGAGAATAAAAATCAGGGCTCGCCGAAGATACGCCAAATTGCGACCTTCGTAACTCGCCGTTATTAAAAATCTTAACTTTTAACCCATAGCCTTCCAAGCCTTCGAGCAAACGCCTTGCCACAATAGACTTACCTCTCGCCGGTAACCCGACCATCACAATATACAATTTTTGCATGGCTTTCTCCGTTCAGATAAAAAGGTTAAACAGCCCAGCTAGTTAAATTATAAGCATCATTCCAAAAATAATATTCCATTTTACAAGACTTTATAAAGGCATTTTTCATGCGTTCGTTTAACAAGCCCGTGGTTTCTTTTGCAAGTTTATCAGTATAGTCAATAGCTTGAAGGGTAACTTTTTCAAACTCACCGCCGGAATAAGTATTGATCCATTTTTGATATGGATTGTTAGGCTTAGCCTGTTTCAAAATATGTTTTCCAACTTCGTTATATATCCAAAAGCAGGGCAACAACGCCGCCATGCTCTCATGCACGCTATCAAGTGCGGCAATATTTAAAAGATAAGAAGTATAAGCAAAACAAGCCGGCATTTTTTCAAGCACAGTAACAACCGAAAACTCTGTAAAATATTCTTCATGTAAAGAACGTTCGGCAAGTAAAGCCCCTTGAGCAAAGTCTAAATTTAAAGAAATATCTTGCTCAGAATATGACTTTGCCGCCACGAGTGCCAAAGCTTTAGTATAATCAACAAGATAAAGACTGTCTTGTTGCATATAATAGACAAACTTTTCTTTGGCTAAAGTTCCATCACACAACTCTTTCACAAATTGGTGATTATATATTTTATCAAGAATAGGCTCAACTTTAGAAAACATCTCTTCGCTAAATAATAAAGACATTATAAATCCGTTATTAGTTAAATTTTTTATAAAAACACAAAAGGCGTAAAGCTAAAAAACACTACGCCTTTAATTCAATTACTAAAACAACAAGCTAAATTTACTAATTTTATCCCTATAACACAATAACAAATCTTTCAAACCAAAACGAAAAAACAACCTATTAAGGTCTTCTGTTTAGTTCTTCAAGCTTGCGAATTCTGTCTTCCGTTGCCGGGTGTGTGCTAAATAAAGAAGCAATACTGCGTCCTGAAAAAGGATTAATAATATATAACGATTCAGTAGCGGGGTTTAGTGCGGTGCTATGAGCATTACGACTATAAGCATCAATTTTATGTAAGGCGGAGGCAAGAGCCAAAGGGTTATGAGTTAAGCTCGCCCCAGTAGCATCTGCCATATATTCACGAGAGCGAGAAATAGCCATCTGAATAATGGAAGCAGCAATTGGTGCTAAAATTATCATCAATAAAGAACCTAGAAAACTTCCGTTTCTATTTTCTCCGTTTGAACTACCAACTCCAAAAATTGCCGCCCATTGCATCATATTGGCAATTGCAACAATGCTTGAGCCAATAACAACGGCAACACTTTGAACCAAAATATCCCGATTTTTTATATGGGCTATTTCGTGAGCGATTACACCTTTGATTTCATCGGGATTTAAAAGTTTTATCAAACCTGCGGTAACCGCCACAACTCCATGTTCCGGATTACGACCTGTTGCAAACGCATTAGGCACGGGGTCTTCTATCAAATACAATTTTGGGCGTGGAATATTTGCCTCTATGGCAAGTTGTTCAACCATACGGTATAAAGCCGGAGACTCGGTTGGTGATAACTCCCTAGCGTTATTCATACGCAACACAATTGAATCAGAGAACCAATAAGACCCAAAAGTCATAATTAAAGAAAAAGCAAACGCAATAATCAAGCCCGTTCTTCCGCCCATAGCAGAGCCAAGAACAATAAACAAACCCGAAAGCAACGCAAGCAATACAAAAGTTTTTATTTGATTTGTCATAATTAAATCCTCATGTTAAGCAATTAATAACAAGATATTAAACTTCAAGATAATACATATTTAGAAATAGACAAGAGTTTAGTTTTATTTTGATTTATACAATAAAAAAACAACATATCTCATGACAACAATCTTATAAATATATTATTTTAAAAAACATATATTGACAAGTGGCTCATGAGTTCTTAAAGATAAGTAATGAATACTAATCATGGAGGGCTTATGCTCGAATTAACAGAAAGTGCAAGCAAAGAATTACAATCATACTTTGCGGATAAAGAAAAAGCAACCATCAGAGTATACTTATCTCCCGGCGGTTGAAGCGGTCCACGCTTAGCATTGGCTCTGGACGAGCCAACAGATGATGATCAAGTGTTTGAAGAAGGCGGATTCAAATTCTGCATTAATAAAGACCTTTTACAACAAGCCGGTACTATCCGTATTGATTTGAGCTATATGGGCTTTACGGTTGACTCTAGCAACTCTCTCGGTGGTGGCGGAAGCTGTGGAAGCTGTTCTACCAGCGGTGGTTGTGGCAGTTCACACTAATATTCTCAGTAATAGTTCCGGAAGTTAAAAATTTAACTTTTTGATTATGCTTTTACTGAAATATAACTCTGATAACTCGTTGATTAAATAAAAGACTGCTGTTATTTACGGTAGTCTTTTTTTCATAAATAAACATAACTACGAGCTAATTATGCAGTATAAACTTATTCTCTTTGATATAGGCAATACACATATTAAAATAGGAATTGCCAACGCTAAAGGCGTTATTGCCTCATACGCCTTAAACTCTGACCGCAGTGAAAGCTCTGATTCTTTAGGTCTGAAAATTTTACAGGTTTTACAAAATGCCGAATGTTCAATTTGTGAACTTAAAACAGCGTTGGCTTCTTCGGTTGTACCTGATTTAAACTTTATCTTGCTTAGTGCCTGTAAACGCTATTTAAAACTCGAGTTATTGTTTATACCGACAGAACTCGCAATTCCTATGGAAAACCGCTATGCACGTCCGGAAGAAGTCGGTGCAGATCGCCTGCTTGGTGCTTTTGCCGCTCGCAAAGCCTTTCCCGAATATAAAAATATTATTTCTATTGATTTTGGAACTGCCACAACTTTTGACTGTATAGAAAATAACGCTTACCTTGGCGGATTAATATGTCCCGGAATATATTCCTCAGCGTCGGCTTTAACCGCTAAAGCCGCAAAATTACCACGCATAAGCCTTATGATCGAAGAAAATGAACCCATTATCGGAAAAAGTACAAGCACAAGCCTAAACCACGGTTTTATCTTTGGTTTTGCCGCTATGACCGAAGGTTTATGTAACAAAATAGCCGAAACAATGCCGTCAAAACCTTTAATTATCGCAACCGGTGGCTTTGCCACAGCTCTTGCAAAGGTAACAAACTGTTTTGATCAGGTATACCCTGAATTATTATTAGACGGACTGTTTTTTTTGTGTAAGGAACATCGCTTGATTTAAAGTTATGTTTATCAACGGTCTGTTATCATTGTTATATCAAAAAAAATAAGCTACACAAAGTCTGTTCAAAACAAACTCAGTGTAGCTTATTAAATTTAAAAAATAAAAGTTGCTAAATTAAACCGCTCTTTTGCATAACGCTTCTAAGCTTTGTTAAACTTTCAGGTTGCAAACTCACTAAAGGCAAACGAAATTCGTCAGTCATACGCCCCATTAAATGCAAGCCTGTTTTAACAGGAATCGGGTTAGTTTCAACAAATAACACACGGTTCAACTATATGTTATCATTGTTATATCAAAAAAAATAAGCTACGCAAAGTCTGTTCAAAACAAACTCAGGGTAGCTTATTAAATTTAAAAAATAAAAGTTGCTAAATTAAACCGCTCTTTTGCATAACGTTTTTAAGTTTTGTTAAACTTTCAGGTTGCAAACTCACTAAAGGCAAACGAAATTCGTCAGTCATACGACCCATTAAATGCAAGCCTGTTTTAACAGGAATCGGGTTAGTTTCAACAAATAACACACGGTTCAAAGCATTAAGCTGATAATGAATTTTTTGAGCTGTCTTTAAATCTCCATTTTTATAGGCAACACACAAAGAAGACATTAATTTCGGAGCAATATTTGAAACAACAGAAATAACTCCGTGTCCGCCTACTGCCAATGTTGGTAAAACAGTAAAATCATCGCCTGATAATACACAAAGTTTATCACCACATTCTTCTATAATATCAGCAACTTGTTGCAAGTTCCCTGTTGCCTCTTTTACACCGCAAATTTCAGGAATTTCTCTAAACATTCTACCTAAAGTAGACGGCAACAAATTCACTCCGGTTCTTCCCGGAACATTATATGCGATAATAGGAATAGAAACCTCAGAAGCAATATATTTATAATGCTGAAAAAGTCCCTCTTGAGTGGGTTTATTGTAATAAGGCGTAATCAACAACACACCATCAGCACCAACTTCTTTGGCAAAACGCACCAAACTAACAGCTTCTTTCGTGTTGTTAGACCCGGCACCGGCTAAAACAGGCACACGTTTTTTAGCTTGTTCAATACAAATTTTAATTACCTGTTCGTGTTCGTCGTGAGATAAAGTCGCCGACTCTCCGGTTGTTCCGCAAGGAACCAATCCGTTTACCCCCTCAGAAATTTGCCATTCAATATGGTTTCGATAACTTTCTTCGTCTACCTTACCGTTTTTAAATGGGGTTACTAATGCAGTAAAAGTTCCACTAAAGATCATAAGGCCTCCTATTTTAGTTTTTATCAGGCTGAATTATATTGAAAAAATTTTGTATTGATTAAATACAAACAAACTTCAAGGTAAAATATAAAAAATTATAAAAATACATAAAGTAATCTAAAGATATACTTGACATCGAGAGTTAATTTCGTCAACATAAATTATTAAACTTTTATAATATTTTATTTTGTTTTCAATTGTCTCGTTCCCTTCAATAATGATACTTATCAAACATTAAACAAGATTTTTTGAGATTATGGAATTATTTCTTTATAGTTTTATTGCGTGGCTACTTGGCGGAATAATTAACGGAATAGCCGGGTTCGGGGCGGCTATGATTGCAATGCCTATTTTGGCATTGGGAATAAGCCTTGATATTGCCTTACCTGCGTGTACTTTAATTGTTTTGCTTGCCAGTATTCATATGACATATAAATATAGAACATTTAAAGATATAACCCGTAGTAAAGGTATTATAATCGGCTCAATACCCGGGGCAATATTTGGTTTAACTTTATTTTTTTATTTGCCCGAAGTAGCAATGAAACTTTGGTTTGGCTCTTTTTTAATTATCTACTCTCTTTGGAGTCTATTTGGAAAATTGGATACACAAAAAGTAATTTCTCCAAACTGGGGTTATCTTGCCGGTTTTGTCTCAACCAGTTTTGGAACAACCTTAGGCTTTAACGCTCCGCCTTTGGTGATCTATTTTTCTTTATCTGGTCTCAATAAAGATGATTTAAAATCAGCCCTAAGCATCTTTAACGTTATTACATGCATAATAATAGTAACCTCGCAAGCAATGGCAAACCTTTATTCCACTAAAGTATTTATGTCTGTATTGGCGGGTGCTATTGCTGTTTTTATTGGTAACAGCATAGGAATAGATTTATCTAAACGTATCAGCGAAAAAATGTTTAGGCGTATTTTATATATGTTTTTGTGCATTATGGGAACGTCGATCTTGGTACGTATTTAAGCCTAAAAAACAAATTATAAACTAATATTGTTATTTTCCAGATGTTCCCAAAAAGCACTAATAACTTCTTCCGGTGCAAGGTCGTATAAACACTTACAATTTATTGGACACACATTGGAATGACAAGGCTGACAAGCCAATCCCTTTGAGACATCTGTATGCTTTATGGAAGGAAAAGTCCAACCGGAGTTAGAACCAAGAACAATAAAACTTGGCGTATCAACCGCCACGGCAATATGTCTCGGAGATGAACAGTTTCCAATATGTACTTTGGCTTTTGCGATACACGCCGCCATTTCTCTAAGAGTTAACATTCTGTCTGTAATTAATAAATTTTCTTTTGAAAAACCCGGCTCAAGCTTTTCACAATGTTCTATAAGCTCTCGAATGTCTTTTTCTTCACCCGGTCCAAACAAGGGTAAAAAGACCATATTCGGACTTTTTTTAGCAATAAGAACCATTAACTTTGCATAATACTCAGCAGGCCAACGCCTTGTAATACGTCTATGCGTTGAATCAACAGTAATTAAAGTGGTATTATCTTTTAAACCCAAACTTTTCAAATAAACGTCTACGTCTTGAATCTCACTATCTTTAAGATAAATACGCGGAATTTCACCCTGCCAGATAATATCAAAGACCCTTAAAATACTTACTTTTTCCGCAACAGCATAACCCTTTTGAATATCCACCCAATCAGTATATAAAAGACGGCGATACCAAGGTGGAGTAAAGGTTAAACGAATAGCTTGCCGAGAAAAACGGTTAATCCAGCGAATTCGGGGAAGTTGTTGTAAATCAACAATCAAATCGTAATTATTGCGAGCAATACCATAATAATAAAACAACGCCGCAAAAAAATGTTTCAATTTTTTCTTATCAAGAGCGTGAATTTTATGAATATTAGGGTTGTTTTCCAAAATAGGAACACATTTTTTTTCTGTAAAGAAATCAATTTCCGCATCGGGAAAACGTTTTTTTAACAACTCCAAAACCGGAGTCGCCAAAAGAACATCACCAATTTGACGCTGTTGACAAATTAAAATTTTTTTAATTGTTTTAATGCTGTCTGAATTTATCCTTGTTAAGTGGATAGAATCGTCAAAAGGCATTATTGGTTTCAAGACAAAGCTCCGACTTCTTCTGCTATATTAAGACACATACTTGAACGATTTAAAGTATATAAATGAATACCGGGAGCCCCACCGTCAAGCAAACTGCGAATTTGTTGTATGGCAAATTTCAACCCGGCTTCTTTAACCGCTTCAACGCCGCCTTTGTTTTGTGCTTCTTCCAAGCTTAAATAAAGCTTTCCGGGAATATTTGAACCACTTAACGATAAAATTCTGCGAATTGAATCTAAACTTTGAATAGGTAAAACGCCGGGAATAATCGGCATATTGATACCGAGAGCTTTTAAATCATCAACCAAAGAAAAATATTCACGCACGTCAAAAAATAGTTGAGTAACGGCAAAATCACTCCCCACTCTCATTTTTAAAGCTGTATCAAGGCGGTCTTTTTTAAAAGACAAAGCCTCAGGGTGTGGAGCAGGATAAGCGGCAACGGAAATTCCAAAATCAGGAAATTCTTTTTTGACAAAAGCCACCATATCAGAGGCATGTTTAAAATCAGCTTTGTCCCAATCAACCGTTTGTCCGCTAGGAACATCACCGCGCAACGCCAAAATATTGGTAACGCCGACTTGTTTTAGTCTTGATAAAAAATCGCTTATCTTTTTTTTATCAGCACCAACACAGGTAAGGTGTGCCATTGTTTCCATTTTGCATTCATTTTTTACCTTGGCGGTAATTTCAAGCGTATTTTCTTGAGTTCCACCACCGGCACCATAAGTAACGGAAGCAAATAAAGGATTAATTTTTTCCAACTCTTTAACGGTTTGAATAAATCCGCCCCAATTATCTTTTTCTTTCGGAGGGAAAAATTCTAAAGAATAAAAAGGTTTACCCTGTTGAGCAGTAATTTTATCAATGATTTTCAACTTTTACTCCTAACAATCAAACAGATGTTATCATAAATTTAATATTCTTAATTTTATTAATAGCGAATATATTAACATTTTAGAAGATTATTGAAAAGTTTTATTTTTTGACAAAACAATAAAAAGCATTTTACTCTATTTCTTTAATATATTATACTGTTTCTTGCTATAACAAGACCTTGCAAAACTCTGTTGAGTACGCTTTCATTATCGTTTGAGGTTCTGTATGCACATAGCATCAAACGTTTTAAGACACAAAAACCACTCATTTTACAGGAAAATTAAATTTTCCTTATTCGTGTTTTTTGGAGTATCTTTCTGGAGTATCTTCATGGCGAAAGCCACTTAGAGATTATTGTGCAATAGTCTCTATAACATATATAAACACTTCAACAATAAATATAAGGGAACTATCATGAGCCAAAAATTTGATGAATTAAAACAACAAGAAGAAACCCTACTCTGTCGCACCTATGGACGTTACCCCATTGCGGTTTCACACGGAAAAGGAAGCAGGCTTTATGATTTTGACGGAAAAGAATATATAGACCTTTTAACGGGGATAGCTGTTACTGCCCTCGGCCATGCAAACGAAGAAATAAGCCAAGTTATAGAAAAACAAGCACGCAAACTTACGCATGTCAGCAACTTATTTTATCAAGAAGAACAATTGATCTTAGCGAAAAACTTATTGTCTACTGCCCATTTTAATAAAGCATTTTTCTGTAACTCCGGTGCGGAAGCTAATGAAGCAGCCATAAAACTCGCTCGTCGTTACCAACAAAGAGTAAAAATGCGTGATGCTTACGAAATTATTACCTTTACCGGCTGTTTTCACGGACGTACTTTAGCAACTGTTGCCGCAACAGGACAAGAAAAGTTCCAAGACGGTTTTTCCCCGATGCCTGAAGGCTTTAAACAAATTGAATGGGGCGATCTTGAACTTTTAGAAAAAACAATCAGCCCGAAAACAGCCGGAATACTTATTGAAATTATTCAAGGTGAAGGCGGAATTCGTCCCGTAACAGAAACTTTTATAAAAGGTATAGAAACATTATGCCGTAAACACGGTTTGGCGTTTATGGTTGACGAAGTACAAACAGGTTTATGCAGAACCGGAAAGTTTTGGGCGTTTCAAAACTTTAATGTAACCCCTGATATACTCACCACCGCCAAAGCTCTGGCAAACGGTCTGCCTATGGGCGCTATGATCTGTACAGAGGAATTTAGCCAAGGTTTTGTAACGGGAAGCCACGCCACAACTTTTGGTGCGGGTGCTTTGGTTTCCGCCGTTGCCAATAAAGGCATTGAAATAATGAAACGAGACAAACTTGCTGATAGAGCCGCCAAACTCGGTAAACAAGCGATGGAAAGATTTAAAAAAGTTAGTCAAAACTGTCCGGGAAAAATAAAAGAAATACGTGGTTTAGGACTAATGATTGGCATTGAACTTACGTTTCAAGGAAAAGAAGTTTGGGAAGAACTTATGAAACAAGGGTTTATTTTAAACTTAACCCAAGAAAAAGTTTTGCGTCTACTGCCTGCTCTAACTATTGATGATAACGATTTAGAACTATTTGCAAACGCATTGGAAAAAATCTTAAAAACAAAATAAATCTCTTAAAAATTTATTAAAAACTGCTTGCAAAGAATAAAAAACGTGTTATTTTTATAACAGGATTGAAAGGTTCATGGCATTTAATTAGGGGGATTCCATGATAAAGAAGATATCACTGATAAAGAAAATATCACTGACAAAACAAATATCACAAGTTTTAGGGACTTTGATAGTTTTATTATTCGCAACAATTGCATCGGCTAACAATATAGGTAATGTGAACCAAAGGGTTCAAGGTGATTTATGAAAAAACAGATAACACAAATATTTTGCATAGTTATAGTTTTACTATTTGCATCAGTTGCATTGGCAAAAGAAATAGGGACAGTAGTTTTTTTAACCCCCGGTGCTGAAGTTGAAAGGAACGGAAAACGTGTTTCTTTGCAATTAAAAGATACTATTAAAGAAAACGATATTATTCATACAGATGCCGCTGGTCGTGTAAAAATCTTTTTTAATGACGACAGCTCTATTTCTATCGCAAAAAATTCCTCTATAAATATAAATGAATATATAGAAGACGGAAGCAATTCAGCTATGCATGTTAATCTTACCCAAGGGGTTGCAAGATTTATCAGCGGTAAAATTGTAGAACAAAATCCCGGTGGATTCGAAATGAAAACACCTCAGGCAACAATAGGTATTAGAGGAACAATTATTACGGCACTGATTGAACAAGAAAAAACAATAACCTTTGTAGAAAGTTCTTCAAAAAAAGACGGCGTTATTGTTAATGGAAGTATTGTTCCCGTAGGTTTTAAGTTTGACTCTCTTTCAAATAGCGTAAGTAAGGCAACAGCAAAGGATAGAGCCTTTTTAAAAGCTAACGCCGCAAATTCAAGCACAAGCAGTGAAAGCGGAAACAGCGGAAGTGGTGGCAGTAATAGCGAAAGTAGTAGTGATAGCGAAAGCGGAGACAGCACAAGCAGTAGCGACGACTCAAGCAGTATGGCAAGTGTTGCAACAGCCTCCACAACTCAAGATGCAGGCGGAATAGTTGTTGAGAACACAACGAACGAACTTCAAAGTGAGTTAAAAGAAAAATTACGCCCTATTTTAGCCGAAATTGATCAAGAAAATCCAACTCCTATCCCACCAACGCCTCCAGGGCCAAATCCTCCAGGGCCAAATCCTCCAGGTCCAACTCCTCCAACAACAGGTACTGTTTCAGGGACATTAAATGACACAGCTCTAAACAGTAATTTTGGCGGTACATTCTCTTTTAATATTGACTTAAATTCGGGGGCTATCAATAACGCCAGAATAGATGGAGTCAACAGAACAACCCCTACTGATACTTATAGTGCCACAGGTGGAACAGGAACAGCTACCAATAACGGGTTGAACATCACTGGTTTTTCCGGTAATGGAACGTTTTATGGTCAAAATAGAAATATTGGTTCAAGTTCCAACATGTTAGGAGATGGTCAACACGCTAGCTTAAACAAAATAAAAAACGGAAATACAATTAGCGGTTCTTATTTTATAAAGCAACAAGGAAATAATCAGAACTTAGACGGCGGAAACTTTAGCGGAGTAAAACAATAAAATTAACTCTGGATTTTATTTTTAGTTTATATTATCCTAAATAAAATTGATTTTTTATAATATTGATAAAGAAAAAATGAAATAATCAGAGAAGAAAATTGTTCAAAATAATACTTAAAAATACACTACTCTGTATCTGCCTGATACTTTTACCAGTTACGGTTTTTGCTGATGTTACTGCCTTTCAAGAAGGTGGAATAGAACAAACAAAAGCACAAGCCGTAACTTTATTACAGCAAAATAAAGTAGCTGAAGCTTATGAACTATATAAAAGACTTTTCAGGATAGCCCCTGATGATGAAGAAATAAGTCTTGGCTTGGCTCGTTCAGCCGGTTTAAATAAGCAACCGCATCAAGCCCTGATGGTTTATGAACAGTTATTAGAAAAATATCCTACCGATACGGCTTTAAACCTAGAAATTGCACAGATATATAAATCTCTTGGCGATGAAGAAAACGCAAAAATCCATTTTAGAATAGCCGCCAAACAAAATTCAAAAAAAAATGCTGAACAAACCGCTGAAGAAAAATCTCCTTTTACAATAAAAGGCTCTCTAAAAACAGGCTTTGTTTATGATACAAACGCAAATCAAGGACCAAATTCCAATACTGTAACGCTTGGAAACTGGAATGTTGACCTTGATAACGCACAACATATTCCGTCCGCAGGCGGTTATTTCGGTGCAAATTTAGATATGGGCTATCCTTTAAAACAAGGTGCTCATTCTTGGTGGCTGGTCGGCGATTTAAACTATTATACAAGATTATATAAAAACACTTCGCTTGGAAAAATAGATAGCCGTCATTGGCAGTGGGGAAGAGCGTCGACGGGAATACGCTATCTAGATAGCCAAAATTTTTTAGACTTACGCATAAAAAGCGAAGTTGTGGATTATGAATTTTTAAAATCTATTTTATCTTTTGGGCCGGAACTAACATATTTAAGAGCCATAAAACCCAACTTCCACCTTATTACAAGAGCAGATATAGAACATAGAGACAACTCCTCGGGGCGTGAGCGAAACGGAACTTATGGCTCAGCCGGACAATATGCACGCTTTCTATTCGGTGAAAAAAATCACGATCTTATTATAGGTGCAAAATATTCAGGCGGAAAAACAGAAGATGCTACCTATTCTTATGACGGTTGGGAATCTATGGCAAGGTTCACTTTTAAACTTCCGTATAATTTCGCCCTTTCCCCTTCTATCAGTTACGGAGAAGATTATTATCATAAACCAGCAACAGCACTAGATAAAAACAAAAGACAAGACGAAGTAATAAAAGCCGGTCTCGGTTTAACTTATGATATTAATGAGCGTTGGAGTGTTGAAACTAGTTATCAGTATACACATAACACCTCAAACAGCGATATTTACCGCTATAGACAACACCTTACAAGCGTAGGGATATCTTGGAGTTTTTAGAAAAATAAAAAAGATGATAACAACTTAAATTATTTCAATATCAACAACAAAGATTATAATAAAAAATAATTTTATTCTAGTCTTTGTTTTACTTTTTATAAGGCTTGTGCTATTAATCATTTACTAATATGCTGTGTTTTATTCACACTGTATTAAAAACTATAGAGTTTGTACTCAGTTATTACACTTAAACTATAATCGGTTGAAATAATTTATTATTTAGGAGACATCAATGGCTAATGTTCTTTATATAAGTGCATCGGAAAGTAAAAGCGGAAAATCCGCAATTGTCTTAAGCGTGATGCAAATGCTCTTACAAAATGTAGGAAAAGTTGCATTTTTCAGACCAATTATCAATACTCCACCGAATAAAGGAAAAGATCACGATATCGATCTGTTGTTGCAACACTTTGAACTTGATACTCCATATAAACAATCTTACGCTCTAACCTTTGATGAAGCTCGTTCATTCATTAATAATGGTCAAGAAGCAAATATGTTTGATATTATCTTGCGTAAGTTTAAAGACTTAGAAAATGAATACGATTTTGTTTTGTGTGAGGGAACCGACTATGCCGGTAAAGATGCGGCTTTTGAATTTGACTTAAACGCAACAATTGCCGCCAACCTTAACGCTCCGATTTTGCTCGTTGCCAACGGTGCGGGAAAAAGTGCCCAAGAAATTATTTCCAGTACACAAATCACAATAGATTCTTTAGTAGATAAAGACCTCGATATTGTTGCCTGTTTAATAAATCGTGCAGATGTATCAGAAAAAGAAGAAGCCGAGATAGTTCGATCTCTACATTGTACCCATTGCACAAACAGCCTTATAAGTTATGTTATTCCCGAAGAGCCAATACTCGGAAAACCAACCGTATCTGATGTAAAAAAATGGCTTGGTGCAAAAATTTTATATGGTGCGAGCGGAATGGATAACCTGATTGACGACTATCTTATTGCCGCAATGCAGGTAGAAAACTTTTTAAATTATATCGCTCAAGGCAGTTTCATAATTACCCCCGGTGATCGCTCAGACTTATTATTAGCGGCGTTAAGTTCTCGTTTTTCCAACTCCTATCCTGACATTGCCGGAATTTTGTTAACCGGCGGCTTTGAACCTGCCCCTTCCGTAAAGCGCCTTTTAGAAGGCTGGGCGGGTAGTGTTGTTCCCGTTTTAGCGGTAAAAGATCATACTTTTAAAACAATTCAAATAATATCTTCACTATACGGAAAAATAGAAGCTTATGATACAAGAAAAATTCATACGGCTTTAGCTCATTTTGAAGCTTGTGTTGATGTTAAAGAAATATCAAAAAGAGTTGTTAACTCTCACTCAACAAAAATTACACCAAAAATGTTTGAGTTTAACCTTCTTGAAAAAGCCAAAAGCAATAAAATGCGTATTGTCTTACCGGAAGGCGAAGAAGACCGCATTTTACACGCCGCTGATGTATTAACACGCAGAGGAGTGGCAGACCTTATAATATTAGGTAACGCCGACAGAATCGGAGCAAAAATAAGAGACTTAAACCTCGACCTTGATGTTTTAATTATTCAACCTGAACTTTCTCCAAAATTTGATGAATATGTAACCGCCTATTACGAAGCCAGAAAACACAAAGGCATCAGCATGGAACAAGCTCACGACGCTATGCTTGACGCTACTTATTTTGGAACAATGATGGTGCAACAAGGCGACGCAGACGGAATGGTTTCCGGAGCAATTAACACCACCGCTCATACCATACGCCCGGCTCTTGAATTTGTAAAAACCAAACCCGGTTTCTCAATCGTCTCTTCTGTCTTTTTAATGTGTTTAAAAGACCGAGTTTTAGTCTTTGGAGATTGTGCGGTTAACCCTAACCCTAGCGCCACCCAACTTGCGGAAATTGCTTTAAACTCTGCTGAAACTGCTAAAATATTTGGAATAGAGCCCAAAATTGCCCTACTCTCTTATTCAACTGGCGATTCAGGCAAAGGGGCAGATGTTGAAAAAGTTATTGAAGCAACAAAAATCGTTAAAGAGCGTGCCCCTGAACTTTTAGTCGAAGGTCCTATTCAATACGATGCCGCTATTGACCCTGATGTTGCCAAAACAAAACTTCCCGGAAGTAAAGTCGCAGGTCAGGCCACCGTCTTTATCTTCCCAGACTTAAATACGGGTAACAATACTTACAAGGCTGTGCAACGTGCGGCTGATGCTATCGCCATAGGACCGGTATTGCAAGGCTTACGCAAGCCTGTAAACGATCTTTCTCGTGGTTGTACCGTTGCCGATATTATTAATACCGTGGCAATAACCGCCGTTCAAGCCCAAGCAGAAAAGAAATAAAAGTTTTTCGCAAAAAACATATTAATAAAAAACAATAAGGTATACACATGATTAAAATACTTGTAATAAACTGTGGAAGTTCATCATTCAAATATCAACTGATTGATATGGCTACAAAACGTCCGTTATGTTCCGGATTGGTTGAGCGTATCGGTGAAACAACCGGAAAGCTAATTCACAAAAAATTTCCTGATACTGCCGAAGAAAAAAAATTCAGCTTTGAACTACCGTTTAAAGACCATTACGCAGGTTTAACTACTGTAATGGATAAATTATTAACCGGTGAAACTGCCATTATCAAAGACTTAAAAGAAATTGCCGCAGTAGGACACAGAGTCGTACACGGTGGAGAAGCCTTAAAAAAAGCCTGTTTAGTAACCGATGAAGTAAAAAAAATCATTAAAGATTTGTTTACCTTATCGCCATTACATAACCCGGCTAACTTAATGGGAATTGAAGTAGCTGAAAAACTTTTGCCCCACGCTCCTTCTGTTGCAGTATTTGATACGGAATTTCATTCCACCATGCCTCCGGAAGCGTTTATGTATGCCCTTCCCTATGAATTCTATGAACAACACAGAGTGCGTCGCTATGGATTTCACGGCACCTCTCACCAATATGTTTCTCGTAAAACCGCCGAATTTTGCGGAAAGGCAAAAGATCAATTTACTATGATTTCATGCCACTTAGGGAACGGTTGTTCCATTGCTGCCGTTAAAAATGGTAAATGTATCGACACATCAATGGGAATGACCCCACTCGCCGGTTTAATGATGGGAACACGTTGCGGAGATATTGACCCTGCTATTCACGCATATTTAGCAAAAACCACAGGTATGGATATAAAAGCGATTGATGATACCATGAACAAAAAAAGTGGCTTAAAAGGTATCTGTGCCATGAGCGATATGCGCGATATTCATAGTGCTATTGAAAAAGGCGACCAAAAAGCAAAACTGGCTTTAGATATGTTTTGCCATAGTATTCGCCATTATATCGGGGCTTATTATCTCGAACTCGGACAAATTGATGCCCTTGTCTTTACTGCCGGAATAGGCGAAAACGACGAAATAGTAAGAGCAAACGTTTGTGCCAACCTTGAACATCTCGGTATAAGTATTGATTTAGCAGTTAATGACAAACGTTCAGGAGAACCTCGCAAAATTAGCGATGCCAAATCAAAAATACCAGTTTTGGTTGTTCCGACAAATGAAGAATTGGAAATCGCCGAACAAACCTTAATTGTTACAAAAGCTTAACAAGCTATAAGCTTCTCTCTTTAATAAATAGTAAAAACGCCGAACAGCAATAAAAAAGCAACTCGGCGTTTTTTATTAATATTGAGAAGTTTACACAATAGTCTCAAAATAACTTCACTATCAAATAAGTGTTTTTTCTGCCTTATATTGTTCGATCAAATTAAACATTTTTGCAATTTATAAATAGCAAAGAACTAAAAACTACCTTTACCAAATATCTTTTAAGGCTGACAAATCAATGAATCAACAAAAAAACACTAACCCAAAAAAAACAAATAACCTTTGTCTGCGTTGTGGAACTTGTTGCCTCAAAGGTGGTCCGGCTTTACACCAAGCCGATTATATTTTGATCAAAAACGCTCAAATTAAACGCTCTCATCTTTTCAGCATTTTAAAAGGTGAACTCGCTTACATGCCCAACTTAGAGAGTGATAGCAGCTCAAACTCTTTATTATGTTTAACGGAACAAGAACTTATTAAAATCAAGCCAAATCCCCAAAAAACTCTTCAATACCCTTGGGCTTGCATGTTTTTAACACAGGAAAAGCAAAGTAAAACAACCGGTTGCAAACTACACCCCAACCACCCTGAAGAGTGTAAGCTTTTATTTTGTCAAAATACAAAACAAATTTTAAAGGCTTATCAAATCAACAGGTTAACCAGAGCAGAACTTTCCACACCAGACGAACAAGCCCTGCAAGCCGCACACAGCTCAGGTACAAATTGGACACAACTCGGAACAGAGCTGGCAACTTATTTCATCAACCAACAAAATAATTTTATTGAAATAAACAAATTGCCAAAAAAAATGGTCAAAGAGCTTGAGGAATCCGCTAACTTTGATAACGCCTTTCGCTCCATAGTTGTTGAGAGAAAGGTACTAAAACAAGATGAACTTGATTTTCACTTTGGGCGTAATATTACTAGTATCTTAAAACAATTTGGGATATATTTATAACTGTTGTCAGATATAACTTTTACTTGGTTTAATCATAAAAAATACAATCAAAAATAAAACATAAAAAATGAGACTTAATATGGCAAAAAGACTTTTTGGAACAGACGGGCTAAGAGGAACCGTCAATAAATACCCCATGACCGCCGAAATGGCTCTAAGGCTCGGGCTAGCCGCAGGAACTTATTTTAACTCCGGCTCTCAAAGAAGACACAGCGTAGTTATAGGCAAAGACACCCGCCTATCGGGATATGTCTTTGAACATGCCTTAACCTCAGGTCTTTGTGCCACAGGTATGGACGTTTTTTTAGTTGGTCCTATTCCTACTCCGGCAATTGCCTTTTTAACAAAAAACATGCGTGCTGATTTTGGCGTAGTTATTTCCGCATCTCATAACCCTTATCACGATAACGGAATTAAATTTTTTGACAAAAATGGCTATAAACTACCTGACAGCACAGAAAATATTATAACGGAAATGATTTCTGACCAGAACTGGGAATGGGAATATCCCGAACAAAAAAATATTGGTCGAGCTAAAAAAATAGAAGACAGTCTCGGGCGTTATATCGTTTATCTTAAAAACACCTTTCCTAGCCAACTGACTTTAGACGGAATGAGGGTTGTTCTCGATTGTGCCAACGGAGCCGCTTATAAAGTTGGACCAAGAGCCTTGGAAGAACTCGGGGCAGAAGTCTTTACCCTTTCCGTTGAACCAAACGGTACAAATATAAATTATCAATGCGGTTCTTTATATCCCGAGCTTTTAGCAGCGAAAGTAAAGGAAACAAGAGCTGATATAGGTCTGGCTTTAGACGGAGATGCCGATCGCTTAATTGTTGTTGATGAAAAAGCCAATATTTTAGACGGCGATCAACTGATGGCGATTTTTGCCGAAGACATGATGAGAACAGGGCGTTTAAAAGATCGTAACCTTGTTGCAACCATTATGAGTAATATGGCGTTAGAAGTTTTTATGCGTCAACATAACGGAAAATTAACACGTACCCAAGTCGGAGACCGCTATGTGGTTGAATCTATGCGTGAAAGCGGTGCCACTCTTGGCGGAGAACAAAGCGGACATATTATCTTCAACGAATACAGCACCACGGGCGACGGACTTATGGCAGGGCTTCAACTGCTTAAAATATTAAAAGAAAGACAAAAACCCTTATCAGAAATAGCCGGTTTGCTCCAACTTTATCCCCAAGAACTGATCAATGTTGTCGTTCAACAAAAAACCCCAATAGAAGAGTGTCAACCCCTCCAAAAAGCAATTAACGAGGCAGAAGCCGAATTAAAAGACAAAGGGCGTGTGTTACTACGATATTCAGGCACAGAACCAAAGCTTAGAGTAATGGTCGAGGGAGAAGACGCCGAACAAGTAAAAAAACTGGCAACAGAACTCGCCACACTGGTAAAAAAACTCTTAGGCTAAACCTTAAACAGAAAACAGTTAAAAAAAATATTATAATTGAACAGAAATTATACTTTAAGTAGTAAAATTACTGTTGCTATTTCAAGAAATACATATTATTTTTTAAATAAGTTAATAAATAAGCATTATAAAAAATATTCAGAAAAATGTATCTATTATAACTGTTTTATATCTCATTTTACTGTATAACCAATCTTAATATCAATAAATATAAAACGTCAAGGAGTAGACCATGAATATTCGCAAAGTCGTTATTCCCGTAGCCGGCTGGGGAACTCGCTCCCTACCTGCAACCAAAAATATTCCCAAAGAAATGTTGCCTGTTTTTAATAAACCTGTTGTCCAATATGTTGTAGAAGAAGCAATAAGATCGCACATAAAAGATGTTATCTTTATTACCAACAGAGATAAAAACGTAATCGAAGACCATTTTGATTATAACCTTCAACTCGAAGGGATACTCGAACGAGCCGGAAAAACCGAACAACTTAAAATTATTCGTGAAGTTGCTCAAATGGCTAATATTATTTCTATACGCCAAAAACAACAATTAGGGCTTGGACACGCCGTTTTATGTGCCAAAGATGTTGTTGAAAACGATGACGCTTTTGCCGTTATGGTTGGTGATGACCTTATGTTTGGAATGACCCCGGGAATTCAACAACTTATTGATGTGGCTAAATCTGAACGTTTACCCGTAATTGGCGTAATGGAAGTTCCTCAAGAAAAAGTTAATCGTTACGGTATTATCTCGGGTCGCGAAGTTTCACCAGGAATTTATCGCATAGACAAGATGGTTGAAAAACCTAAAATTAACGAAGCTCCTTCTCGCTTAGCGATTATCGGGCGTTATATCTTGACACCTGATATTTTTGAAATATTAGAAAGACAAACTCCCGGACACGGCGGAGAAATTCAATTAACCGATGCAATGCAAGAACTTGCCGCCACAAAAGGTATGTTGGCTGTTAAAATTCGCGGTATGCGCTTTGATGCCGGAGATTGGGCAGAGTATCTGACTGCAAATATTTATTTTGCACTGCAAGATGAAGACTTAAGAGACGATCTGGTTAAACAACTTAAGCCTTTATTGCCTTACGCATTTTAAATGCCTATTAATTGGATTTCAAACATCCACGTTATTATTTGACACAAATAACATACTGAAACCATCATATGTTTATACATTTTTAAAATTTAACGGAGGTTATATGCGTTCTTTTTTATTAGCCTTGATCTTTACTATGATTTTTACAAGTCTTTCTCTGGCTCAACAACCTGTTTTGCGCATTGGTATTGATGCACCCTATCCTCCTTTTGCCTATAACGACCCTAAAACAGGTAAGTTAACCGGGTTTGATTTCGATATGGCAGAAGCCTTATGCAAAGAACTTAATCGCAAGTGTGAAATTAGCGTTGTCCCTTTTGATGATATTATTCCTAATATTGTAGCAGGTAAACTTGATATTGGTGTTGCAGGCATGGCAAAAAAACCGGAAAGAGAAGCTCTTGTTTTATTTTCCGATAAATATTTTCGCTCTAGCAGTATGTTCATTTCTCTTTCCAGTATTAAAGAAATTACTCCTGAAGTTTTAAAAGGTAAGAAAATTGGAGTGCAAAGCCAAACCACTCAAGAAGATTTTCTCAAAAAATCTTATGGCGATATAGCGACTATCGTGCCAATGAAAAGTTTTGACGATATTATTCAAGCGGCTATAAATAAAGATATTGATCTTGCCTTTATTGACGGTTTACCCGGATATGAATTTCTTAGAACTCCTAAAGGTGAACAATTTGATATTGCCGGCGAACCCATAAAACTAGGCGACGGTTCTTGTGTTGTATTAGATAAAAAACTGACACAAGAGCGTGATGCTATCAACAAAGCAATCTTAAAATTACGCAATAGTGGCGAATATCAACAAATCAACAGAAAATATTTTGAATTTGACATCTATTAAAATTAAGAGGCGACTGTTTTTCAAAAATCCTTTTGTTGTATAAATACCTGTTAATAACCTTTTTATTATAACCCAAATAAAAAATATATTGTGTATTGTCATTATAATATGGCAATACACAATTATATCATGACTAGGACAGATTGAATGGACAGACCGGAGAAATATAATGATTCTC
This sequence comes from Desulfovibrio litoralis DSM 11393, assembly GCF_900143255.1. NCBI lineage: Bacteria > Pseudomonadati > Thermodesulfobacteriota > Desulfovibrionia > Desulfovibrionales > Desulfovibrionaceae > Desulfovibrio > Desulfovibrio litoralis. The sequence goes on along the minus strand of NZ_FRDI01000004.1, from coordinate 7,132 downwards.
ACAAAACATTTCAACTGAGTATTGCTGTATTTAAAGGATTATGTTTTTTAATAGCGTTTATTATTTTTGCGATTATTGGCGTTAAAGAATTGCAAAGTATCTTTAAAATAAAAAATAATTCAGAAAAAATTGCAAGAACACAACTACCGGCTTTTGTCGAAAACCAAAAAACCTTAGTAAATATTGAACGACTTAGATATATTGCTGAAGTTATTCGCAGTAGCGATAACCCAAAAGAAAGAAGAAATAAACGAATTAGCGCAGAAGCCTTTGCCTCAGAATCTATTTTTGAACAAGACCCAAACTTTAAAAAATTAGCTAAAACAATTGTTGTTGCTATGAAAGATTTGGTTGAGGCAAAAAGCGAAGTCGATAAAATAAATCAAAATATCTTAGAACTTCAAACAAACTATAGCAACACCCTCATCACTCTTGCAAACATCACAACAGCCACAGAAAACAACCTCGGTATAATCAAGCTGATAAATGAAAAAAATTATGTCTTTTCATCAAACCATAATGACCTTAAAGACCTAGAAGATCAAATCAAGACCACCTTACAAACAGTTAACTATTACACCAAAAAAATTTCTATTAATCACCCGGACAAGCTCTTATTTATTAACTCTCAAGTAGAAGCCATAAATAGTATTTTTGAACACAGCCTACTAATAAAAAAAGATAGACTTGAAGCAAACAAAAAAATAAACACCATTTGGCAAGAAATAGACAATAACTTAAAAATTATGAGCGATAGCGTTACTGCCGGTGCCGAAGTCTCTTTAGCCAACTCTATGTTGTCAATAACAACAGCCTCAAATAATGCCTTTCAATCTTCTATAGGGCTATATTTTCTTATTTTTATTTCATTTACCATATACTATATTTTAGAATACGTCTTTATTGTTAAGCCGTTACGTTTAACATCAGAAAAGCTCGCCGCTATTCAAGATGGCAAACTAGACACAAAGTTGCCTAAAATATATATTAAAGAATTAGCCAATATTGCTAACCTGTTAGATAGATTTAGCACTCACCTTTCAGAGTTATATTCCCATGCCAACCAACTAGAAGAAGACGTTAACAAAAAAAGAAATTTCGAAGCAATTATGCGTGCTGTTTTTAAAGTTTCTTTAGATGGTTATATTGTTTGGAATGAAAACACTATATTGAGCGTTAGTGAAGGAACGGTAAAATTATTTGAATTGGAAACAGAACAAAACTTTATTAACTATTGGGAATCAAAAGATTTTTTACAAAACAAAGCGAATATTATTTTCAAAAACATTCAAAACGAGACTGTTTGGCGTGAAAACGTTGATTTTTATACTCCAAACCACAAACAATTACCATGCGAACTTACTCACTTAATAGTAGAGTTTGACAATCAACAATGTATTTTAAGTTATATTAGAGACTTAAGAGAACAAAAAAAGAACGAACTCGCTCTATTAAAAGCGAAAGATGCTGCTGAAGTAGCAACAAAAGCCAAAAGCGACTTTTTAGCTCGAATGAGCCACGAAATCCGCACACCTATGAATGGAGTTCTTGGTCTTACTAAGCTTGCGTTAGAAGAAAGCCCATCTCCTCGTCAAAAAACTTTATTAGAAAAAATCGAGTCTTCTGCCAATATATTACTTGGTGTTATAAATGATATTCTTGATTTTTCAAAAATAGAACAAGGCGCCTTAACCTTAGAGGTTCGTCCTTTTACGTTAAATGAAGTTGTGGTTCCGGTATTTGACCTTATTGAACATTTAGCCTTTCAAAAGAATATAAAACTGAATAAAAATATAGATCAAGATTTATTAAGCAACATAAAATTCATGGGCGATAATTTGAGATTAAGTCAAATATTGTTAAACCTTTGTGGAAACGCTATTAAATTTACGGAAAAAGGTAATGTAACGGTCTCTGTTACCTGCATAGAATCAAATTCCGAGACAATGACTTTAAACTTTTCTGTAAAAGATACAGGAATAGGCATGACGTTAGAGCAACAACAAAGCCTGTTTAAACCCTTTGCACAAGCAGATAGCTCAACAACAAGAAAATATGGCGGTACTGGTCTTGGACTAATGATTGCCAAGCTTTTGATTGAACAAATGCACGGCAGTATTCACATAAAGAGCGAACCGGAAAAAGGTAGTGAATTTTATTTTGTCATTCCTTTTAAATTAGCTCAAAACTCAAAAGAAAATATTCTAATAGAACAAGAACGAGAAGAAAATAATAAAAACTTAGTCGGCAAGCACATACTCGTTGTCGAAGATAATGAAATAAATCAAGAAATTATAGTCTCATTTTTAGAAAATTTCGATATAAACGTTACAACAGCCAATAACGGACAAGAAGCACTAGACATATTAAAAACCCACGACTTTGATTGTATCTTTATGGACATTCAAATGCCTATTATGGACGGCTTAACAGCAGCAAAAGAAATTCGTAAAAACGGAAGAAACGAAATTAAAAATATACCAATTATAGCAATGACGGCTCATGTTCTACAAGCAGATATCGACAAAAGCATAAATGCGGGAATGAATAACCACCTGACCAAACCTATTGAATATGAAAAATTAGTTAAACAATTACACGATATATTTATTTGACCAAATTTCATATAAAATATAAAATGCAAGTGTATTAAAGTTGCCCTGTTCGACAACAAAAACCTCAACATACCTCATAGAGGAGAGAAATTATGCATGTCGTTGTTATTGGTGCGGTTGCACTTGGACCAAAAGCCGCTAGCCGTTTTAAACGCTTGATGCCTGACGCAAAAGTTACGCTAATTGATCAATCAACCCGTATCTCTTACGGTGGTTGCGGTATTCCTTTTTATGTTTCCGGTGAAATCAACAGGGTAGAAGAACTTCAAGAAACACCATACGGAACAATCAGAGATGCTGTTTTTTTTAAAACTGCCAAAGATATTGACGTATTAACTCAAACTCAAGCGACCAAAATCAATCGTGCAAAAAAAGAAGTAGAAATTTTAAACTTGGTTAACGGAGAAACAAAAACTCTTAAATATGACAAGCTGGTTTTAGCTCTGGGAAGTCGCCCAAACAAACCACCTATTCCGGGAATTGACCTTAAAGGAATAAGCCCTGCGACTAACCTTGATGAAGCCGAACAGATCAAAAAAAATATTATCAGCCAAAAAGTTAACGACGTTGTAGTCGTCGGCGGTGGGTTTATTGGTCTTGAAATGGCTGTTGGAATAGCTGATATGTGGGGACTTCCAACAAGTATTGTTGAAATTGCTTCACAAATTTTACCGGGTTTTGTCTCTCCAACTTTTGCAAAAATCTTAAAAAATGACTTAACCGCTGGCGGAATAAATACTTTTGTCAACGAAAAAGTCTTAAAATTTGAAGGAAAAGACGGAAAAATAGAAAAAGTTATTACCGATAAAAGAGAACTTCCCGCAGACTTAGTTATATTATCGGCCGGAATTACGCCAAATACGGAAATAGCCAAAGAAGCGGGAATTAACGTTAACGAACGCGGACAAATAGTCGTTAACGAATATCTCCAAAGCTCTGATCCCGATATTTATGCCGGTGGCGACTGTGTAACAATTCGCAACTTAGTAACCGGTAAACCGGGATTTTATCCCCTTGGCTCTTTGGCAAACAGAGAAGGAAGAGTAATAGGAACAAACCTAGCCTCAGATAAAACAGGCAAAAAAGCTACCTTTAAAGGGGCTGTTGGAACTTGGGGAATAAAGTTAAGTTCTCTTTCTGCCTGTGGAACCGGTCTTTCTTTTGAAGTTGCCAAACGTGAGGGTTTTGACGCAATCAGCGTTCATGTGGAACAACTCGACAGAGCCCACTTTTACCCCGGCAAGGGATTAATGTCCATGGAACTTGTAGTAGAAAAAAACAGCAAGAGAATTTTAGGAGTTCAAGCCCTTGGACCAAACGGCGATGCCGTTGTTGCTCGAATAAACCCCGTTGTTCCCCTCTTGATAAATAAAGCAGATATCAGTGAACTTAGCAACTTAGAAGTTGTCTATACCCCACCTTTTGCCTCTGCAATGGATATAATCAATACGCTTGGCAATGTTGCGGAAAATATTTTGGAAGGTCGTAACAGGCCAATTATCCTAGAAGATTTTCTTAAAGGCTTTAAAGAAAACAAGCATTCGGGGCATACAATTATTGACGCAAGGGTCGCAAAAGACGCAAAGGTATTTGTTGAAAAATATCCTGATGTCTGGTATAATATTCCACAGGACGAATTGGACAAACGCTTTGGCGAAATTCCTAAAGATAAACCGGTAATTTTAATTTGTAATACAGGTTTGCGTTCATTTGAGGCTCAAGCCAGTCTTGATCGTCTAGGATTTCATAATACAAGAACAGTCCAAGGCGGTATGGCAGGAATTAAAAAACTCGGAGGCTTGGAATAGCCTAGTAAAATAATAAAAGCTCACACGCTTAAAACCAGCCTTATTTTTCTTATAACAAAAGCTTGACAATTTGTATTTTTTTTCACATGTATATAGTTAGAGTTTGCTTCTAAGATAATCTGAAAAGATTATACTTATTAAAATAATCGTATAATTGTCATAATTTTAACTTATGATAAGTATATAATTGGGTTAAGTCGTATGGTATTTAACAATGCTGTTGATGCCCAAAGGCTCACGGCACAAACATGTAAACTTATTGGAGAAAAGCTATGTCTAAACTCGTTCCACCTCATGGAGGAAAAGGTCTCGTTTGTTGTTTGCTCGAAGGCAAAGAAAAAGAAGCTGAAACTAAAAAAGCCGGCGGACTACGTCGCATTGACATCAGTGCCAGAGCCAAAGGCGATCTTATCATGATGGGGATTGGCGGTTTTTCACCTCTGAACGGCTTTATGAAAAAAGCTGATTGGAAAGGCGTGTGTGAAAAGTTTTTATTAGCTGACGGAACCTTTTGGCCTGTTCCTATTACTCTTGATACAGACGAAAATATTAAAGTAGGCGAAGAGTTGGCTCTTTATAATAACAATGAACTTTATGCAACCATGAAGGTTGAAGAAGTTTATGAAATGACCGAAGCCGACAAAAAATGGGAATGCTACCAAGTCTTTAAAGGACACGGAGACGATTCTGCCGACGCTAAGTTCTGGGAAACAGCTTTGAAAGATCACCCCGGCGTTCAAATGGTTATGGGACAAAAGAAATATAACATCGCAGGTCCTGTTAAAGTTCTTTCAGAAGGCGAATATCCTGTAAAATATCCTAATGTTTACAAACGCCCTGCTGAACTACGTGCTGAAATGGAAAAACGCAACTGGAAAAAAGTTGCTGCCTTACAACTACGTAACCCAATGCACCGTTCTCATGAATTTTTAGCAAAAATCGCAATTGAAGTTTGTGATGGTGTTGTTATTCACTCACTTATCGGAAACTTAAAACCTGGTGATATCCCTGCTGAAGTACGTGTAGAATGTATTGATACTCTTGTTGATAAATATTTTGTAAAACAAAATGTTATTCAAGCTGGTTACCCGCTTGATATGCGTTATGCCGGACCTCGTGAAGGCTTGTTACACGCTACCTTCCGTCAAAACTATGGTATTAACAACATGATTATTGGTCGTGACCACGCTGGCGTTGGCGACTTCTATGGCATGTTTGAAGCACAAGAAATTTTTGACCGTATCCCTTATGTAAATGACTGTGCTACAGCTCATAGCGGGAAAAAACTTCTTTGTGACCCAATGAAGATTGACTGGACTTTCTATTGCGTTAAGTGTGATGGTATGGCTTCTGCTCGTACCTGCCCTCATGGCAAGGAAGATCGTGTTATTCTTTCAGGTACCAAGCTTCGTAAGATGCTTTCTGAAAAAGCTGAAATTCCTGATCACTTTGGACGTGAAGAAGTTCTCGTTATCTTGCGTAAATATTACGAAGGCTTAACAGAAAAAGTTGAAATCAAAATGCAAGGTGCCGCTTCCGGCGCAAAAATGTAATTAACTTACATTTAGTTAAATAAATAATAAAAAGCGAGGAGTTTAATACTTCTCGCTTTTTTAATAATTAACAAATAAGAACAATATGCCAATCATACGAATAGCTTTTGTCGTTTTTTTATTCTTGTTTCTTACCGGCTGTGCGACTCAACAAGTTCGACAAGGGGTACTTCCCTCTATTTTAAAAACGGCTTACGAGCAATGTAAAGACAGTGGTGATAAAGAGTGTTTTGAACGCATACTTGGTCAAGCACAAAAAGTTTGGGTTAACGAAAAAAACGAACTTTGTATGCATTGGGACGCTGCCCCGAAGCATATAACAATATTTGAGGAGTGGTTCAATACAAACACCAGTCCTTATGGACTATGCTCTCTCGAACTTACTTTCAAAGACAACAAACTAACAGCTCATAAACTAGGTCCGGAATATTGCAGAGACGAAGGTTACTTTGGAAATAGTCGAAGCGATGATTCGAATGATAGTGCTTTAAAAAACCATATTGAAAAGATGGACAAAGAAAATGAAAGAAGATCGTGGGAAAGATGGATGAAGTTTAATATGAGAGATTGAAAACCGACAACACATGTTATAAAAACTACAACAAGCCTCTAGACAACAACAATACAACGCCAAAGCAAAAACTATATGATATTTGCAGTTCCACTTTGTATGAGATAAACTCTTTGTGTCACTCATTGTGACCTCCTTTTGATTTGTTCGACATGCAGTTGCCAGACCGCAAGTCAGTTATAGCAAATCAAAAGGAGTTTTATAACAGAAGCAAAGCTAAAAGCTTTTTAGAACCCCCAGCCTAGCTGGGGGTATTCTTTATACAATAAATATCCCCCGGCGTAGCCGGGGGTTTTTCATATGCGCCTGTAAGGCTCTGTTGCTAGCTGCACCCTAACAGGTGCATAACCGTCTGGCATTTGCATATTCTGCTACTTGCCGCCCGTAAACGGGCTTCCTGGGTAAGGAAGGCTTAGCTGTGAACCAAGCTTATCCTGTTCCAATTGGTGTTTGATATATTCTTGAATCTTATTCTTATTCTTGCCTACTGTATCAACATAGTAGCCACGGCACCAGAACTCCCTATTGCGATATTTAAACTTCAGGTCGCCAAACTGCTCATAGATCATAAGGCTACTCTTACCT